>JANOZA010000252.1:0-3525 GCA_031429155.1 Verrucomicrobiota bacterium
TCTCCTTGCCAGCCAAATTGACGGAAATCAGGAACGCCCCACGAAACGAATAGTAGCTCAGGCGCTCATTCTCCCAGATTTGGGCCGTGTGAAGAACTGCGCCGTCCATGTTGGCATGGCGGCAACTGAGCTTCTTCAAAAACTTGATGTGCGTCTCCGAAAACAGAACCTCGCCGTGAAAGCGCGTTCCCTCGAAATCCACACGGCCACGAAACAGAGTTTGGAAGAAGTCCACGCCTTGAAAAAAAGTCGCCTGCCGGAAGTCTGCGTCCCGGATGAACTCGTTTGACTGGAAGATGACGGGGTTATCAAACTTGCTCCCCTGCCATGCGGCGAAATCTGCAAACTTGCAGCCGTGAAACGCCGTGCTGCCGCGAAACTTTGCGCCGTTGAAAATCGTGCGCCCGTCGAAAGCAGTTCCAAGGAAGCGGAGGCTGGAAGCGAAGATTACCGCAAAAAAGCCGGCGTTCCCCCTGAACTCGGTCGTATGGAAATCAGCTTGCTGAAGGAACGTCGCTCCACGGAAATCCACATCCTGTGCAAAGACGGCCGCCCTGAAATCTGCGATGCCTCGAAAAACGTATCCCTGAAAATCCACACGAGGGAAAATGAAGCCCTTGAAGTCCAAATCCACATGCTCTGCGGCAGCCTTCGCCGACGCCAACAGTTCGGCGAGAGCGGTCATAAACGGTTGAACCTTCCCTCGGACATCAGGCGAGTGGAATAGACAAACCTTGCCCGAGCCAAGAGCCGGACGGCTACAGCATGTCCTTTTTCCGTTTGTCTTATCCGTGAAGATGTAAGTGCAGTTCATGGTTCCGCCGATAGCCCACTTGTGTTGCGTTTATGACTGCTCGCCGATGACGTCTGGATACGGCCCGAGAAACCGCTCGCCGTTGAAGTGGATCATGTGGTCGAGGTCATCCGCGATCCAGACTTCGGATTCCCAGGCGATGTGCGAGACGAAGGTCTGCATGGTGCGGCGGTTCTCGAAGGCGGTGAGGAAGACGAGGCCCGCTTTGCAGCCGGCGAACAGGTCTTTGAGTTCCTTGCGGCGCTTGCCGTCCACCGGGCCGGCGCTGGTGACGGCATCGATGAGCAGGAGCCAGTTCCTGGCGCGGTGGTGGACGATGACATCCCGGATTCCGGCGCTGGAAACGCTGGGGCAGTGGGCAGTGGCTCGGGCTGGCATGGGGGCGATGCTAGCCGGGCGGGGTGGTTTGGCGAGGAAAGAATGCGGGACGCGGGCGGGGCGGAAAAAAGTGATCCCCGGCAAATAAAACCTAGTCACAATCCCAGGGAAAACCCGCAGTACCCTGCCGGAGTGCATCCGCTCTCCCTCTGGTGCGAATATTCTGATACCTGGTCATTAAGCAGCCGCCGAAAACGGAGCGGAACCCCGGGGGGAGGCCGGGAGGGTTTCGGTTGCCGAAGCATGGGGGCGGAAAGGGCGGCGCGGGGGCGCGGGGTTGTGGATCCTGCTGAGCCGGGCGCTGGGCTCGGCGGCGTGGCACTGGTGGCGCCGGGCTCATGATGTGGCGGGGCGGCTGAAGAAATGATAATTTCAGTGCCGAACTTCGGCCCCGGCGCACGGTGGGCGGCACGTTGATGGCACTGTTCCCTCTTTTGCACGGCTCCGGCCCGCCCGCACTCCACGGGGGCGCGCCCTCCCGGCCGGCTGCCGGGACCGCCCCGGTCGGTGGGGAACCCCGGTCGCCGGGGTGGATAAGCGGGTTTTCCGGTTCGGCCCCCCCTTCACCGGAGCTTGGACCCCGCCCGTCGGGGCCTGCACCCGGATCATCCGGGCGTATACCCGGATCGTTCGGGCGTACACCCGGATCATCGGGGCGTACACCCGGATCATCGGGGCGTACACCCGGATCGTTTGGGGGCGCGGGGGCGGCGCGGGGGCAACACTTTACCGGAGGGTTCACCAAAGTGGCGCAGTGGAACCAGGCGCAATTGTGGCGGCGGCTGCCTCGGTCGGCGCGCCGCCCCCGGCTGTTTGCGCTCCACCGGCGACGCAGCACTGAGGCCAGCCCCGGAGAGAATCTCTCTGGCGCAGCTGTTTCCCGCTCCTAATCTACGGCCATGAAACGCCAGAATATCCTCATCACCGCCTGCTGCCTCGCGGCGGTCTCGCTGGGCGGAAATGTCTGGCTGCTCATGCACCGGAACGAAAAGCCCGCCCCCACCGCGCCGCCGGTTGCCAAATCAGAGCCAAAGCTGCCCTCGGTGGACATTGACTTCAGCGGGACGGGGCTCTCGGACGATGCATGGAAGCTGACGGATGAAAAAAAGACCGCAGTCCGGCTGGATGAGCCGATTGACTTGTCTGACTTCAAGTCGGGAATCGCTCCATCTGAAAAAGTCTCCGATCCGAATAACGTCCGCGACAAAACACTCCCCGCCCCACCCGACAAATGACCCAGGCACGTACCATACGATTCCTTATCATCGGCCTACCGGTCGGACTCATCATCGGCGGAGTCCTCGCCATGATTGTCTATTTTCGTGAGCAGGCAGACGCCTCCGGCAAAGGCGGCAGCTACACACGCCGGGACATCACCCGTAAAGACCTGCAGGAGCATGTCGAGAAGCTGGCCAAAGTCATCGGCCCGCGACACATGGGCGATCCCGACCGGTTGAATGCCGCCGTTAAGTACATTGAGGGCACCCTCGGTCCGGCCAATCTGGGCTACCGCGTGGAGCGTCATACTTACAAAGTCGGCGGCGTGGATTGCCACAATATCGTGCTCGATATGCTCGCCGAAGGCTCTGACCGCGTGCAGGAGATTGTGCTCGTTGGCGCGCACTACGATTCCGTTCCCGCCACGCCCGGCGCCGACGACAATGCTTCCGGTGTGGCCGCGGTGATGAGTCTCGCGCAGGCATTTGCGAATACAAAACACGAGCGGTCTCTGCGCTTCGTCCTATTCGCCAATGAGGAACCTCCTTACTTCCAGACCAATGACATGGGCAGCCTCGTCTATGCGAAGGAATGCAAGAAGCGCGGCGATCAAATCGTCGCCATGCTCAGCCTGGAGACGCTCGGCTATTACTCCAGCACCAAGGGGTCTCAGAAGGCACCCGCTGGCCTGGATACACAGATTCCCGATACCGGCAACTTTCTCGCCATCATCGGAAATGTTACCAGCGCGCCCATCGTCGCGACTTTTCAGAACTGGTTTGCGAAGAACAGTACACTGCCACTCATCGGAATGGCACTGCCCGCCAGTGTGGTCGAACAGGGCTGGAGCGATCACTGGTCATTCTGGCAGCAAGGCTATCCCGCAGTGATGGTAACCGACACCGCACTGCTGCGGAATCCGCACTACCACGAGGCTACCGATACCGCTGACACGCTCGACTATGAGCGACTCACTCAGGCCGTGAAGGGTCTTGAGGGCGTCATCCAGGAACTGGCGAATCCCCGAAAAGCGAGCGACGCCAAATAGCCGCTCAGTTCGTCCGGGCCAGCATTTCCAGGTCTTGCTCCGTCGCCGCACGCTCGCTGCCGGCGAG
>JANOZA010000253.1:0-2712 GCA_031429155.1 Verrucomicrobiota bacterium
CCTCAAGGCAGGCAGCGACATCCACCACTCCTTTGCCGGCAACGACCACAGGTGCTTGTCCGTTGGTGGCTTTGTCCTTGAGGTGGACGCTGATGACGCGGCCTTTGAGGATACGCAGGCATTCTACGGGCTTAAGATTGGAGGTGCACCAGTGGCCGAGGTCCGCGCAGGCGCCGACCCGGTGATCCCGGCTTTCCACGACGCCGAGAATGTAGAGCGGATTCCACACCTTATAGTTAGGATTGCTCATGGAGCCGCCGTGCTCGTGGAAGGCAACTTTCACATCAAACTCCTTCGCGCCAGCTTCCCATGCGGCGACCTGCTCGGTGGACTCCGTGCAGACGGCGTAAAGTTCCATCTTTTTAGCCCATGCCATGATGGCGTGGACTTCCTCCGGGCTATTCGCTCCCACGACGCCGTAGTTCACCGGCCGAACCCCCAGCCGCGCACACTCAGCTTTCAATTCCGCCATGGCGGCTTCGGACATGGTATGCCCCACCTTGTCTGCGGAGCCCGGTTTAAGAGTCTGGCCGGGATAAAATTCGATCATGTTGCCACCCGCTTCTTTGGTCTTGGCGATGGCCTCGAACGCTGAAAATTCTTTGAAGGTGTATGCCTGAGCGCCCACAAACCAGCCATTCTGCTTGAGGGATTCCGGGATCGGCGTGGCGATAAGGCTGACGACGAGCGCCAGTGCGAATACAGGGAGGAGTTTTACGAATTTCATGAGTTGGATGGGAATTGGAGTTGCTGGCGGGAGTCTATCAACGCAGGACGGGCACCGGTCCTTGCGGGAGGAGGCTAGTTTTATCTGGCGTGCCGAACCCGCAAGCCGTGAGAGCGGGCGCCGGCCTCTCACCCTGCCGCCGCATACGGACCCTTGTTCCATTCCGGATAGCCTTCATAAAAGTGCTCGAACACTGCTGCGCACTTCTGCTCGTATAGTTCTATGGAGTAGGGCGGCGGAAGGCCGGGATCGAGAACGTCTTCGATGGCAAGTTTCAATGTCGAACGCGCCGCAGCCTTTTGCCGCCAGTTGATCACCAGCAATTGCTTCAGCCTCGTCAGAAGCTCACGCGCTACCTTCTTCACTTCGGTGCGCTCCTCTTCGCTTAGCTCCGGTGCCGGACGCGTGAGGATGTCGAAGACTACCAGTTCCGCTTCGCTCATGTTCTCCCGCACGTGGCGCTGCTGTTCCTCGGACAGGTTACGGCTCAGGTGCAGCAACTCCTCGAACAGTTCCTCGATGTTCCGGCTGCCGGCGTTGTAGGCTTCGATGAGTGCCTCGAATTTCTCCAGGAAGTCGGTGCGCGTTTTGTTCAGGCGGATCATCTTTTCCAACTGCGCGCGGATCGCGGCCTTCAAGACTTCGATTTCGGTGTTCTTGTGTTTTGATTCTTTGAAACGGTTCCGCAGCGTCTCGAAATCTATTTTCGACAAGTCCATCACCGGGGCCGGCGTCGCGGGCATTTCCACGCCGGTGATCGAATCATCCAACAGTTTCGCGATGTCCTCCATCACCCGGGAGATGTCCACCGGGCCGGGACTTAACTTTGCGCGGATGGCATCGGCGATGGCCATGATGCAGGCGATTCGTCCGGAGAATTCCAGTGCCGCGGGATCGGGCTTCACGGCTCCGTAAAGCGTGACGACGAGCCGCTCGTGTCCGAAGAATTCCCGTCGCAACGGATCGGGAGAGATCAGCGCGTCCATTGCATCGGCTACCTTCGCCAGCCGCGCCATGTTTCCTGCGGGCAGCGCTTCGATCTCCGATAGCATCACCTTGTGCTTCGCACAGAAGTCCGTCGCTGCGTTAACCGCCTTTCGGAGTTCCTCCACCAGCTTCGATTTGTCCTTCACCGGGTTCTTGCCGTCCTTTCCGGCTCCATAGATGGCCAGCGCTTTCTCCAGTGAGACAAAGACGTTCGCGTAGTCCACGATCACGCCGCTGTGTTTGCCGGGATACACACGATTCGCCCGGGCGATGGTCTGCATCAGCGTGTGATTCCGCATCGGCTTGTCGAGATACACTGTGGAGCAACTCGGCGCATCGAATCCGGTCAGCCACATCGCGCACACGAAGACCAGCCGTAGCGGGTCCGCGGTGTCCTTGAACTTCTCATCCAGTTCCTCGTCGTTCATTCGCTTCCGGTGCGGCACGATGTCGAGTCCGTGCTTCTTCATCTGCTCGATCTCATTCTGCGCCGCCGAGACGATGAGCGCCATGTCCGTGGTCTTGAGCACGTGCAGCCGCTTTTGGAGTTCCTGGAGTTTTTCCGCATTCGCCGCGGTGCTCTCCAGAAACTTCTCGAAAGCCGCATCTTTCCGCGAGGCCGGAGGCGCTTTCAGTGGAGCCGGCACTTTTGCCAGTTCCGCGATCTCCTTCTCCACCCGTTCACGCTCTGCCGCCCAGTGCTTCTTCACCTTGTCGTGCATCTTCAGCGCCGTGGCCTTGTCGATGGAAACCACCATCGCCTTGCCGATGAATCCGCGCCCGAGGAAATGCCGCACGATGTCCTGCGCCACTTTCTCCAGCCGGTCATCGCGCGTGATGATGTGGTATTGTTTGCCCAGCGCGCGTTCGACCTTCGCTTCCTGTTCCGGGTCGAGTTCTGCGGCTTCGATGAGGTTGTAGATGTCCTCGTTCAAGTCCGGGTTCACGAGCTGCAACTCCGGCGTCCGGTTCTCGTAGAAGAGCGGCACCGTCGCGCC
>JANOZA010000254.1:0-3394 GCA_031429155.1 Verrucomicrobiota bacterium
ATCACCGGCCCGGCAGTTACTCACGCGGGAAGTATGGTCATTAATGAAGTTTGCGCGGAGAATGACCGTTCCCTGCGCGATGAGGACGGCGACACGCCGGACTGGGTGGAACTCTACAACAACAACAGCACCCCCGCCAACCTCAGCGGCTGGGGACTCAGCGATGCCGCCGCGCAGCCGCTGAAGTGGACGTTTCCCGCAGGCACCATCCTTCCAGGGCGGCACTTCCTCCTCGTCTTTCTCTCAGACAAAAACCGCGCGGCCGCCGGTGCACCGCTGCATACGAATTTCCAGCTCAAGGCCGCGGGCGAGGCCGTCTTCCTGACCAAGCCGAATCTCACTGCCGCAGACAGCGCCGCCGCGGTGCATCTGAGTGACGACGTAACTTACGGACGCTTCCCCAACGGCACGGGCGCGTGGAAATTTTTCGTCACGGCCTCCCCGGGGAAGACGAACTCGCTCTTCCAGGCATGGGACAGCATCGTCCATGACAAGCCGGGCTTCTCCGTGCGCGGCGGCTTCTACCCCGCGACGCAATCACTGACGTTGAGCAGCACTGAGTCCGGCGTCGCGATCCGCTACACGCTGGATGGATCTGAACCTTTGGAAACGTCGCCGGCATTCACCACGGCACTGAGTCTGACGACAAAAGCAGGCCAGGCGAATGCGCTCTCCATGATTCAGGGCACGTCCACGGCGAACCAGCACACGGATGGCTGGAAGCCGCCGACCGGTGAAGTGCGCAAGGCCACCATCGTCAGATCCCGCGCATTCCGCGCCGGAGCACCGCCAGGGCCGGTGGGCACGCAGACCTATTTCATCGGTGCCGACGGCCCGCGGCCAGACGCGCTGCCGGTGCTCTCCCTTGCCAGCGCGCCGACCGGACTCTTCGATTACAATCAGGGCATCTACATGCTAGGCAGTATCTTTGACACCTACGTGGCCACCCATCCCGGCGAGCCCCTGACGGGCCACACTCCGGCGAACTACACACAGCGCGGCACCTCATGGGAGCGGGCCGCGCACATGGAATGGTTCGAGCCGTCTCCGGTGAGCGGCACGCCCGGTGCATTGGCCGGCACGAGGGCGTGGGGCGAACCCATCGGCCTCGACATTCAGGGGCAGTCATCGCGTTCATTCCGGCAGAAGAGCTTCGGCGTAAAAGCCCGCGGCACGGCAGGCACGGACAACAGCATCGGCTACGAGATCTTCCCCGGCCTGAAAAAATCAGGCGACGGAAAGCCGCTCCAGGATTTTCGCCACCTGCGCCTGCGCAACTTCGGCAACGACTGGGACCATGCCATGATGCGCGACTCCTTCGCTGCGCGCCTCTGCCGCGGACTCGGTACGGATGTGATGAGTTCGCGTCCGGCCTCCGTCTATCTCGACGGCGAATACTGGGGCATCCTCGAAGTCCGCGAAAATCAGGACGGCCGCTATCTCCAGGCGCACTACGATTTCAACGACGACGACGCCGTGATCCTCTACGGCCACGGTGCACTGGAGCGCGGGAATCCCGGCGACGAACAACCGTACCTCGACCTCCTCAATTACTGCGCCACGCACGATTTGGCGAGTCAGTCCGACTACGACTATGTGGCGGCACGCGTGGATGTAACCGATGCACTGCGCTACTACCTGAGCGAAATCTATCTAGCCAACGCCGACTGGCCGCAGAACAACATCCGCCTGTGGCGTCGCCGTCTGGCGGTGAACGATCCGCTTCAGGGACGCGGTCGTGACGGTCGCTGGCGGTGGTTTATGTTCGATGTTGACCTCGGCGCCGGCCATCCCTGGAGCGCCGGCTACATGGAGAACACGCTTTCCGTCGCGCTCTCACCGAACGGGCGCGCCGCCGTGCCACAGACGTGGGGCACTCAGATACTGCGCTCGCTTCTGCAAAACACTGCTGCTCGAAACGAGTTCATCCAAACGGCCGCGACGCTGCTCAACTCGCACTTCTCCGCCGCTGCAGCCCCGGCACTCGTGAACACGATGGAGTCCGAACTCCTCCCTGGAATGGACGAGCACACGCGCCGCTGGCAGCCGGCCTACGGCAGCGTCGCCGGATGGCAGGGCCAGGTGAACGTCATCCGGACGTTCGCACAGCAACGCGCGACGCAGGTGCGGCAGCATTTCGTTTCGCAGTATGCCCTGACTCAGGCCGCGCTGACACTCGACGTGGACAACGGCCATGCCGAGCGAGGCAGCATCCGGGTGATGGGCCTGCCATTCGGAGCCGGCACTCCCGGTGCAGGCGCTGCGGCCTTTCCATGGACGGCGTCGTGGTTCGCCGGCATTCCCATTCAACTCGAAGCCGTGCCGCAGCCCGGCTGGATCTTCACCGGCTGGACGGGACTCTCAGGGAAAAACCCGCAAGCGAGCCTGACCCTAACGGGCGCGGCAAATGTCACCGCGCACTTCATCGCCGAGGCTCCCGTGCCAGTGAGTGCCTCGCTCCTTCCCGGCGACGCACTCATCCGCGCGCAGTTCACCGGCACGCCGCTGGGGCATTATAAGATCGAAATGTCCACCGACCTCGCCATCTGGAGCGATGCCGCGACTTTCACCATGCCACCCGGCGGCAGCGCCGATGTGGACTTCCCCGCGCCGGCGAATGCAAACCGGGCGTTCGTGCGTGGCGTCGCGATTCCGTAGGCGTGGATCCGCCCGGGGTTTCTCCCCATGGCCGGTTTTCCATCCGGCAACCGGCACCGCACGAAGAGTTTTATGCAAACTCTCATCGTCTCATTTCTCCATTCCCCATGCTTGCATGGCCACGCCTCCCGTCTTCCATCCGCTGCATCATCCATGCCCGGATGGCGAAATTGGCAGACGCGCCAGACTTAGGATCTGGTCCCGCAAGGGGTGCAGGTTCAAGTCCTGTTCCGGGTACCATCTCCCCACTTTTAAATGACCGACTCCAAATCCCGTGCCGCCTCCCGCGTTCGTCTGATGACATGGGATGAGGATGCGGTGATCGCCACCGCCCGGGAGCTGCGGGCGGAGGCCGGCGGCGCGAGCATCGCCTTCGCCTACGCCAGCACCGACTGGCAGCCGCATCTCAAGGACTTCATCGAAATCCTCCAGGTGGAAGGCCACGCCCGCTGCGTCGTCGGCTGCTCCGCAGACAGCATTATCGGCACCGGCGAAGAGGACGAAAACGTCGCCGGCTTCTCCGTCCTCTTCCTCAACCTCCCCCAGGCCAGCGTCACCACGTTTGTGATAGACAGCGGCTTTGAAATCCCGCGCGGACTTCGCACCGACGGCTGCTGGATCATCATGGGCCATCCCGGCCGCCTTCATGCACAGATGCTGCTCGAAGACATGAATCGCGTCTATCCCGGGATGCCCGTCTTCGGCGGCATGGCCGGCGGCGGATGGGACAGCGACA
>JANOZA010000255.1:0-3542 GCA_031429155.1 Verrucomicrobiota bacterium
CGGGCGGCGGCAGGAGGCCCTCCTCGGCAGAGGCCAGCACTTCAGGACGCGGAGTCGTTGGCTCAGCGAATGGCCGCGCCACAGGACGGGCTTCCCTCACCGTTATCCCGCCAGACTCCGTTTTGGCTTCAGGCTCCCACAGTTTCCAAAGTCCCGCCACTCCCCCCACAAACATCGCTGCCAGCGCCGCTACTTTTAACGCAATCCTCCGGGGACGCATGATCACGGTTTCTTCCTGCGTCATCAACTGCGCTTCAAACCACGGACGCGATTCCTGCTCCGGTGCCATGGTCTGCCGGTTTTGCGACGAAGGGCGAATCACCGGTGCCGGGCGCGGCGACGTCACCACGGTTGCGCAGTAGGGGCACGGTCCACTGATTCCCGCGTGTTCAGCGGGAATGCTCAGTGTGGCCTGGCAGGCGCCACAGGTGAATGACACTTGGTCGTTCATGCGGTCAGCGGGTGGATTTCGGAGCGTTCGGCACAGGGTCGGTGCATGTTTAAGCACAAGCCCGGAAAAACTCAACCTTCCTTAATTAAGTTCTGAAAAATCATGCTCTCCCGCTGTTCCCCCGAAGCGCGACCCTCCGGCGACTGCCGGATTTGAGAAAATCCCACCCCTTTTGCCTCCGGGGGGTGCCGTCCTGGTGCATTGACACTCCGGCCCCACGGTCCATGAGTCGCCGCCCTCCTGCCTCCTTTTGCCCCATGCGACTCGAAGACCTCAACCCCGCCCAGCGCCGCGCCGCCGAGACCATCGCCGGTCCGGTGCTCATCCTGGCAGGGGCGGGCACGGGCAAGACGCGCGTCATCACCACCCGCATCGCTCACTTGTTGAGGAAAGGCACGCGCCCGGACGCCATCCTCGCCGTCACCTTCACCAATAAAGCCGCCAACGAAATGCGTGAGCGCGTCGGCACCATGGTGAAGAAGGAAATCGCGACGAAGCTCACCATCGCCACCTTCCACTCTCTCTGCGTCCGCATCCTCCGCCGCGACATCGAGCGGCTCGGCTACAAGAAAAACTTCACCATCTACACGCAGTCCGAGCAGACCGGACTCATCCGCCGCATCGTCGTGAAAAGCGCGGCCAAAGGCGAGAAACTCGACGCCGGCGTCGCACTCTCGCTTATCTCCCGGCAGCGCAACAAGGGCACGCCCGCCGACGACAATCCCGAGGCGCTCATCAACGTCGTCTCCCGCGAATACGCCCGGCAGTTGAAACTCCTCAATGCCGTGGACTTCGACGACCTCCTCATCCTCGCGGAGGAACTGCTGCGCGAGCATGAAGCCGTGCGCGATGCATGGCAGGCGCGCTTCGATCAGATCATGGTGGATGAGTTCCAGGACACCAACAAACTCCAGATGGACCTCCTGCGCTGCCTGGTAGGGCCGCACAAGAACATCTGCGTCGTCGGCGATGACGACCAGTCCATCTATGGATTCCGTGGCGCGGAAATTTCCAACATCCTGCACTTCGAGCGCTTCTTCCCCAACCCCACCGTCGTCACCCTGGAGGAAAACTACCGCAGCACCAATCCCATCCTCAACACGGCCAACGGCGTCATCAAAAACAACCTCGAGCGCCGCGCCAAGAAGCTCTGGAGCGCGCGCGAAGGCGCAGAGCCGGTGCGCGTCATCTCCATGCCGGGGGAGAAGGAGGAAGCCGTCTTCATCGCCGACGAAATGGAAGTCCTCAAAAGCCGTGAGCAGCTAACATGGGATGACTTCGCGCTGCTCTTCCGCACCAACAGCCAGATCCGCGTCTTTGAGGAGGAACTGCGCAAACGCAAGATCGCCTATCGCATCATCGGCGGGCGCAGCTTCTTTGATAAGCGCGAGATCAAAGACATCCTCGGCTGGCTCCATGTCATCGTAAATCCCAGCGACGACATCAACCTCCTGCGCATCGTCAACACCCCGCCGCGCGGCATCGGCGAGACGGTGGTGGAAAACCTCACCGACATGAGCGCCCGCCGCCGCGAGCCCATCTGGGCGACGATGCAGAGTGGCGAATTCCTCGGCACCGTTTCCAAGAAATCCTACGTCGCCATCACTGACTTTTACGCCTTCATCAAAGAGTGGCAGGACAAACTCAGCGGCACTTTCCCTGACATGGCGGCCTTCACCACCGCGCTGCTCAAGGAAGTGGACTACATCCCGTGGCTCAAACGCCAGTGCAAGAACCCCGAAGAGGAAGCCCAGCGCGAGATGGCCGTCTTCGAACTCTATCAATCCATGCAGGACCGCAACGTCCGCACGGAGCCCGAACTCATTGACTTCCTCGCCAGCGTCGGTCTGGAAGACGATCGCGACAGCGGCGCGGACGAGCTGGCGAAGAAGAAAGGTGTCAGCCTCATCACCGTCCACGCCAGCAAGGGCCTGGAGTTCCCCGTCGTCTATCTGCCAGGCTTTGAAGAAGGCATCATCCCTCACAAACGCAGCGCCGAAGAAGGCACCCGCGACGAAGAGCGCCGGCTGCTGTACGTCGCTATCACCCGCGCCATGAAGCGACTCACCCTCACATGGTGCCACACCCGCGTGAAGTGGGGCGACAAGTCCCCCTGCATGGCCAGCAGCTTCCTCCGCGAGCTGGATCGCAACTACGTCCAGCAATTCACCTGGGAGGAACTCCGCCGCGCCCCCGTCTCCCAGGCCGAAGCCACCTCCGGCTTCGCCGCGCTGCGCGCCCAGATGGGCCGCACCTAGACGGTGTCTTTGCAAAAGGTCCGGACTCCCTGCATCGAACCGCAGCGCGGTTCCCCCATCAATAGCCGGGGGTTCACCCTGAGCCTTATACGGAAGTCCGCCGCCCTGACCCCGCAAGGGGTCATAGCTATTAGCGAGGCGTCGCAGACGCCTCGTCAGCCGCCCCCCCGATCCTCCGACCCCGGCAGGGGTCGCAGCGGTTTCTGATCCTGGCACGGGTTGTGAACGGCACGGCGCTGGCATCCCTCCGGGATGCGGGCTTTTTCGGGGGCGGTACGAGGCGTCTGCGCTCGTCCCTCGCTCCGACGCCTCGCTAATGGCTGCGACCCCTGGCGGGGTCTCCGACTTGTGTATAAGGCTCAGGGTGAAACCCCCGGTCAGCCCCCCACGACACAGACGATGGGTCCCCGGACGGGCCCATCGCCTGTCATTTATCTTCGTTACCGGGGGTCTTCGACCCCCGGCTATTCATGGCGAACCCCTACCGGGGTTCCTCTCTGGAAGGGGCTTAAACCTTCACAGTATTTGCGAAGACACCGTCTAATAGTCTATGGGGCCCCCATCGGTGGTCCATGTGGGCCAGTAGCACAGTCCATGTGGGCCGGTATGGCAGTCCATGTGGGCCGGTATGGCAGTCAATGTGGGCCGGTAGGGCGGTACATGTGGGCCGGTAGGGCGGTCCATGTGGGCCGGTAGGGCAGTCCATGTGGGCCGGTAGGGCGGTCTATGTGGGCCGGTAGGGCGGTCCATGTGGGCCGGTAGGGCGGTCTATGTGGGCCGGTAGGGCGGTCGAGGGGGCACCCGTCGGCAGTTTAGGCGGTCCCCACAGGAGG
>JANOZA010000256.1:0-8599 GCA_031429155.1 Verrucomicrobiota bacterium
ATGACGCGACCTGTCTCCAGGACATAACCGTAGCTGGACACTTCGAGCGCAAGGTTCGCATTCTGCTCCACGAGCAGAATGGTCAGGCCCTGAGTTTTGTTGATCTCCACGATCTTCTCAAAAATCGTCTTCGTGAGCAGCGGCGCGATGCCGAGCGAGGGCTCATCAAGCATCAGGAATTTCGGGCGGCTCATCAGGGCGCGGGCAATGGCGAGCATTTGCTGCTCACCGCCGGACATGGTGCCAGCGGCCTGGTTCTCCCGTTCCTGGAGACGGGGAAATAGTTTGAAAACGTAATCCGTCTGCCCGGCGATCCACGTCTTGTCGCGCTGGAGGTAGGCACCCATTTTCAAATTCTCTCGCACGGTGAGATTCGCGAAGACCATGCGGCCCTCCGGCACATGGCAGAGGCCGCGACTCACGATGACATGCGGCGCGAGACGGGCGATTTCTCCGCCCGCGTAACTGATGCGCCCGGCGGATGGCTTAATCAGGCCGGAAATGGCGCGCAGGGTGGTGCTTTTGCCTGCACCGTTGGCCCCGATGAGCGTGACGATGCTGCCTTCCGGCACATGCAGGGAGACGTCGTGCAGCGCCTTGATGGAACCGTAGGCCACGGCGAGTTTTTCCACTCTAAGCATGGGCCTCCTTTCCTGTCTCCACGGCGACGCCGAGGTAGGCTTCGATGACTTTGGGATTACTCTGAATTTCCGCCGGAGTGCCCTCGGCAATCTTGCGGCCGTATTCCAGCACGGCGATGCGCTGGCAGATGCCCATCACGACTTTCATGTCGTGTTCCACCAGCAGGACGCTGATCTGGAAGCGGTCTTTGATGAACTGAATGAGCCTCATGAGTTCCGCCTTCTCCGTCGGGTTCATCCCGGCAGCGGGTTCGTCGAGGAGGAGGAGCTTCGGCTTTGTCGCCAGCGCGCGCACGATTTCCAGACGGCGCTGGTCGCCATAAGGCAGGCTGGTGGCCATCTCGTGTTGCTCGTGGGCGAGTTGGAAGATCTCCAGCAGTTCGATGATCTCCTTTTCCGTGGCGGCCTCACCGTGGTGGAACCCCGGGCCGCGGACGAGCGAATCCACGAGGCCGCGGGTGCGGTGGACCTGGATGGCGGTGCGGACGTTGTCGAAAACGGAGAGGCCCGGGAAGAGGCGGATGTTCTGAAAAGTGCGCGCGATCCCCAGCTTCGCGATCTGATGCGGTTGGCGCCCGGCGAGGCTGCGCGCCTCGAAGTTGACCCGGCCTGCGGTCGGCTGATAAACGCCGGTGATGAGGTTGAAGACGGTGGTCTTGCCCGCGCCGTTGGGGCCGATGAGCCCGACGAGTTCGCCGGGATGAATGGAGAAGTTCAGATCACCCACGGCGCAGAGTCCACCGAATTTGATGGTCACGCCTTCAAGCTGGAGTGTGTTCGCGCTCATGCCGATTTTCCTTTCCTGGCGAACAGCCCAACGGGCAGCAGGCCCTGAGGACGGAGGATCATCATCAGGATGAGCAGCAGCGAGAAGACGATCATGCGGTACTGCTCGAAGTCGCGCAGGAACTCATTGAGCACCGTGAGCGCGATGGCCGCGACGATGACTCCGGCGGTGCTGCCCATGCCGCCGAGGATGACCATGACCACAATGTCCACCGACTTGAGGAAGTTGAAGCCCTCCGGCGAGATAGTGCTGCGCAGGTGCGCATAGAGACCGCCGCCGATGCCGGCAAAGAAAGCACCGGTGACGAAGGCGGTGACTTTGTATTTCACGGTCGGCACGCCCATCGCAGAGGCCGCGATTTCGTCATCGCGCACCGCGAGAAAGCCGCGGCCCCAGGTGGAGCGGACCATGCTGGTGACAACGTAGGTAGCCACCGCAGCACTGGCGAAGACCCAGAAGAAGGTGGTGGTGGTCGGGATGTTTTTCAGTCCCAGCGCGCCGCCGAAGATACTGTCAGACTTGGTGTTCTGAAGCACGACGCGGATGATCTCATTGAAGCCCAGGGTGACGATGGCGAGGTAATCACCGCGCAGCCGCAGCGACGGGACGCCGACCATCCAGCCGAAGCCGGCGGCACAGACTCCACCGGTGAGGAGCGCGATAAGAAAGGCCGGGGCCGTGCCCAGCGGCAGGAGTTGCGCGCCGAGTTCCAGGGTGACGATGGCGGATCCGTAGGCCCCCACGGCCATGAAGCCGGCATGTCCCAGCGAGAACTGTCCGGTGTGGCCGTTCACCAGATTCAGACTCACGGCGAGGATGATGTTGATCCCGACATTGAGCATCACATCGAGGTAATACTCGTCTATCTGGTCGGCACACAGCGATACCCCCAGGCTGGCGAGGAGCGCGACGAGGAGGGCGATCTGAGCTTTGTATTTTCCGATCATACTTTTTCGCGCTCCACCTTTCCGAGCAGGCCGGAGGGCTTGAAGAGCAGAATGAGGATGAGAATGACGAAGGCCACGCCGTCGCGATAGCCTGAGGGAATGCCGATGTCCTGACTGTAGCCGGCGACGAGTGTTTCGGTGACTCCGATAATGAGACCGCCGAGCGCCGCGCCGGGGATGTTACCGATGCCGCCGAGGACTGCGGCGACGAAGGCTTTCAAGCCCGGCATCACGCCCATGAAGGGATCAATGGAAGGATACAGCGAGGCGTAAAGAATTCCGCCCGCCGCAGCGAGTGCCGAGCCGAGACCAAAGGTGAACGAGATCACGACGCTGTTGTTCACGCCCATGAGCGAAGCGGCCGTGGGGTTGAGAGAGAGCGCGCGCATCGCCAGTCCGAGGCGCGTCTTCATGACGATGAAACGCAGGCCGACCATGAGTGCGAGCGCGGTGCCTAGCACGATGACCTGGGTGCTGGTGATGGTCAGCGCGCCGAGTCCGGGGACGTTGTGCGGCGGGATGATTTCGGGAAAGGAACGCGGCGTGGCTCCGAACAAATACTGCGCCGTGTATTCTATGAAGAGCGAGACGCCGATGGCGGTGATGAGCACATTGAGCCGCGGGCGGTGCCGCAGCGGGCGGTAGGCGAGGTATTCCACGAGGATCCCCAGCGCGGCGCACACCGCCATCGAAAGCAGCAGCACCACGAGCAGGCTGAGGCCCCATGGCAGAACGCCCAGCAACGGCGCGAGCGCCTTATTGATGTAGAGACCGGCGAACGCACCGAGCATGAAGACATCGCCGTGCGCGAAGTTGATGAACCGCAACACGCCATACACCATGGTGTAACCCAGGGCGATCAGGGCATAGATCGAGCCAAGAAAGAGCCCGTTGAGCAGTTGTTGCAGGAACTGGTCCAAGCGCGTCGCGGGGTCGGGGGCGGATTACGGGGCGATGGTGGTGACGTAGGAATACTTCCCGTCTTTGATCGTGAGCACCACGGCCGGCTTGTTGGCATTGCGCTTTTCATCCAGCGTGATGCGGCCGGTGACGCCGTCGAAGTCCTTCGTCGCCGCGATGGCGTCGCGCAGGGCCTTGCCTTCGGTGGTGCCGGCGCGCTTGATGGCATCGGCCAGAATGAGCGCGGAATCGTAACCCAGGGCGGCCATCGCATCGGGCACCGCATTGTGTTTGGCCTGATACTTCTTCACGAATTCCAGGATGCGCGGTGACTTGTCTTCGGTGGAGAAGTGATTGGAGAAAAAGCTGCCTTCAATGGCCTTGCCTGCGACTTCCACGAGCGCCGGGGAGTCCCAGCCGTCGCCGCCGAGCAGCGGGACCGTGATGCCGAGTTCGCGGGCCTGCTTGGCGATCAGGCTGGTCTCGCCGTAGTAGCCGGAGGCGAGGATGGCATCGGGATTGCCGGCTTTGATTGCCGTGAGCTGGGCTTTGAAATCCTTGTCACCCGAGCCGTAGCTTTGCTCGGCGGTGATCGTGCCGCCGTTGGCCTTGAAGTAGTCTTTGAAGAATCCGGAGAGGCCGACGCTGTAGTCCTGTTTGGAGTCCACCAGAATGGCGACATTTTTCATTCCTTTGGACAGTGCAAACTTCGCCATCACCTTCCCCTGGAACGGGTCAATAAAACACACGCGGAAGATGTGGTCCCCGGTGGCCGTGACATCCGGATTGGTGCTGGCGGGGGAAATCATCGGGATACCCGCCTTCTGGCAGATGGGAGCCATTTCCAGCGAGCGACCGGATGCGACCTCGCCCAGCATGGCGACCACCTTCTCGCGCGACACCAACTTCTTGGCCACCGTGCCGGCCTCGCCTTGTTTCGACTGATCGTCTTCCGTGATGAGTTTGAGCTGTTTACCGAGCAGGCCGCCTGCGGCGTTGATCTCATCAATGGCCATCTGCGTGCCGGCGTGGGACGACTGGCCGAATGTGGCGGTGCCGCCGGACAGTGAGGCGACTTCGCCAATGAGGATTTCGGTAGTGCTGCCGCCACCGGAGTCTTTGCAGCCGCTGAGGGCAGCGGCCAGGGCGGTGAGGAGGGAGAGGGAAGCGGTGAGGAAAAGTTGGCGTTTCATGGCTGGCGTAGAGTTGGGAAGACGGCGGCGAGACTAGGAGCGAGGCTACTGCCGTGCAAGGAATAATGAATTCGGAAGCGGATGGCAGGGCAGGGCATCATTCCCGCTACACCACCGTGCGCTCGCGCTGCCAGGGGCTGCCCGGGTCGGTGCTTTCCAGGTGGGTAATGCCTACGGCCAGGGCGTCGGCGGCATCGTGGGGCGGCGTCTCGGTCAGCTTCAAAAGCGCGCGGACCATGAACGCCACCTGCGCTTTGTCCGCGGCTCCGCGACCGACGACCGCCTGCTTCACCCGGCGCGGCGGATACTCGCAAATCTCCAGTCCCGCCTCCGCCGGGGCCATGATCGCCGCCGCCCGGGCGGCACCGAGGGTGATGGCGGTGCGCAGGTTTTGCACAAAGATGGTGCTCTCGATGGCGCAACTGTCCGGCTTGTGGAGGCGGATGACTTCCCGCATCCCCTCAAAGATGGCGACCAGACACGCCGACTGCCGCACGGCCGGCTTGTTGCGAATGACCCCCCACGCGATCCCCCGGTTCACCTTCCCGGTCCGTTCGACAATAGCCCAGCCGGTATTCCGCAGGGCGGGGTCAATGGCGAGGACGCGCACGGGTGTGAGGATTTTGTTTTTGATGGCGGACTTTGCGTGTTAAGGGGGAGTATGGAAACGGAAAACTTCACTGCCATTGATCTCCAGAAGGAAAACCTCCGCACGCTACAGGCCGTGAGAATTGCGGCGACAGTTCTGCTGATCTTATGTGCTGGGTGGTGTTTGCAGCAATACCGCCTGATTGACCCACCGGTGGAGGTTCTGGAGAACGTCGTGGGTCAGTCCAGGACTCCTCGTTTTGTAGCCCAGGTTGAAAGCTGTACGGTTCAACTCAACTGGATTGCGGCACTGGCAGTATCCGCCTCTCTGGGGTACATTTTTTTCGCAGGCAGGAGCATTTCCCGAATCATTTACGCTGCAATCATTGGCGCAGGCACATGCGTGGTGGTGGGGCAACTTTTCACTACTGCAGCAATGGAAGCCTGGCGCGAGATCGCCCGTATTCTGAACCGGCCCAGGTGACTTTGAGGACGCGCACGGGAGTGAGGATTTTGTTTTCGATGCCGGACTTTGCGTGTTAAGGGGGCGCATGGAAACGGAAAACTTCGCCCCGCTGGATCTTGAGAATGAATACTACAAAACGCTGCGGGCATCCCGTATCGCGGCCACGGTGGTGCTGCTGTTGACCGGCGGATGGGCAGGAATGCAGTGCGCCGGGGTGCCGCAATTCATTGAGATATTCGAGAACATGGTCACAGGTGGCTTGCGGGAGTTGCCATCCTTGACCCGGTTGGTCAGTGCTCACTACATGGAAGCGCTGGGGCTGGTTTGTGTTGCCGCGCTGGGCGCGGTTTTCTACATCTGGCTTGCCGCTCGATCCCTTTCGCGGGTGATCCTCGTTACGGTAGTAGGAGTCGTCCTTTGCCTTCTGGTTGGATTCATAGTTCAGATGGCGATGGAGCGGCCGTTGCAGACGATTATCACGAACTTCAACGGCTGAGGTCCAGCACGACGCAATCCCCCGGTTCACCTTCCCGGTCCGCTCGACAATGGCCCAGCCGGTATTGCGCAGGGCGGGCTCTATGGCGAGGACGCGCATGGGAGGGGGCGTTTTCAGCCGCAAGCCTTGCGCGCTGGGAGCCAATATGTAAAATTATGCAGGAACCGATGCTTCGGCGCTGGTTTGATCTGGGCAATGCAAGACGCGGAGCTTACTCCTTCGATTGTGCTGGCGGCTTCTTCTCCTGAAGCGAAGCCTTTTGTTGATGCTTTCCGTAAATGAATATCCCCGCCACGGTGCTAATCGTGGCCGTGAAGATGATACCTGAAACTGATGGGCAGTCGTGCAGAAAGGCCCATATCCCAGCAGTAATGAGGAGTACGGTTGTGATGAACGCATAGCTTTGTCCGCGACCGCTTTCCTTTAGCTGGGCTGCAATAACGGACGCCTCAATCGTCTGGCGATGACTTGATTGAGCTTCCACCATCTTCATCAGCCTTTCCGCTCCATTAGGAATGAGTTTGTCGTAATCCGCCAGCATATCCGCTGGTGGGAGTGGCCCTGAGAAGTAGGTGTGACGTGCCACCATTACCATCGCTGCGCGTGAAGCCGCTCGCAGCACTTGCGTCCGCTTTTTTACAGGCACACGATCAAGCAGTTCCGGTTCGACCTGCTTTACGATCTCCTCAATTTCCCTCTGACTGTCTTCCTTCTCGTTTTCCATCAATCAATTTTTTGGTTTCAGAGGAATCAAGGACGGCGAGAATGTCCTGACCAACCATCGCCGCATCCTGTCGCAACGCGATGCGATCCGCTTCGTCGGGCGAACTACTGCGGTTGAATGAGTAGAAGGAACCCGCGAGATTGAACGCGCTTGCCGCACCGATCGCAAAGGAAGGAGTTGTGGTGAGAAAGTCTGTCTTGAGGAAGCCCATGGTAGTCTACAGTGACGCACGCTCTATGCCCGTGCCAGTGGAATTATTGTTAATTTCTGGTGTGTGAAATCATCTGGCGGCTGGACCACACTTGTACCTACCGGCGCTTCTTTTTCCGTCCGCGGCTGAGGTTTTCGCGCAGGTGAGTCTGGGCGGCGCGGCTGTCGTCGAGCAGCGTGGTATATAAGTAGTCGAAGTTTTCGAGTCGGCGGCGGGGGACGGCTTTGCCGATGAAGCGCTCGACGGCTTCTGCGTTCATGAGTTCGTCGGCGCTGAGGATGGTGTAGGCGTCGCCTTCCTTTTCCGCGCGGCCGGTGCGTCCGATGCGGTGGACGTAGTCCTCCGGGTTGTCGGGGACGGAGTAGTTGATGACGTGGGTGACGCCGCTGATGTCCAGGCCGCGGGCGGCGATGTCGGTGGCGATGATGACTTCAAATTCGCCGGTGCGGAAGCCGAGGAGGGCTTTGGTGCGGTCTTTCTGCGGGATGTCGCCGTGCATGAGGGCGACTTTGTGGTCGCCGTCGCGCTTCACGCGGGAGGCCAGGAGGTCGGCGTCGGCCTTGGTCCGGGTGAAGACCATGACGCTGGAGAAGTTGGTTTCCTTGAGGAGCGCGAGGAGGAGGTCTTCGCGCTGGAGGCGATTCACGGGGTAGAAGTAGTGGCTGACGGTGCTGGCGGCGGTGCGGGGGCGGCCGATTTCGATGCGCTCGGGGGTTTTGAGCGCCCAGCCGGCGAGGCCGGCGATTTCCGCGGGCATGGTGGCGGAGAAGAAGAGCGTCTGGCGGGTGTCGGGGCAGCGGGTGACGATGCGGCGGACGTCGGGGAGGAAGCCCATGTCCAACATGCGGTCCACTTCGTCGAGGACGAGGATTTCGATGTGGTCGAGGTTCACGAGCCGCTGCTGCATGAGGTCGAGGAGGCGACCGGGGGTGGCGATGACGATGTCCACGCCGTTCTTCAGGCCCTCGCGCTGGTTGCCAAAGCCGACGCCGCCGTGGATGAGGAGGCTGCGGAGGCCGGTGTCGGCGCCGTATTTCTCGAACTGATGCTCGACCTGGGCGGCGAGTTCGCGGGTGGGTTCGAGGATGAGGCAGCGGAGGGCGCCGGGCTTGTCGAGCTTGGTGAGAATGGGGAGGGCGAAGGCGGCGGTCTTGCCGGAACCGGTCTGCGAGGAGCCGATCATGTCCCGTCCGGAAAGGATGAGGGGAATGGCCTGGGCCTGGATGCCGGTGGGGCGTTCGTAGCCGACCTTAGTGACGCCTGCGAGGACGGCTTCGGAGAGACCAAGTTCTGAAAAGAGTGGCACCGGGGCTTCCGGGGCCGCAGCGGGAGCAACGGGAGTATCTGACACGTGCGTCGTCTAAGCGCCCCGCAGGACGGTGGCAAAGGGAAAGAATGCCCCCTGGCCCGGGCTTTCCCGACAAACGGCGTAACCTCGCGCCGCCCGGCTCTCGTCTGGCGCGGGAACACCCGTCCTTCCAATGCTCCTCGCCATCGCCATGGGACCGTCCCTGCCGTCTGAAATCCTCTCGACGGACCGCCGTCGCGCCGCCATGAAGCCGCCAGTGAGTGCCGATGATCATCTGGTGCAGGCTGCCTGCGCGGGAAGTCCCGATGCCTTTACCGAAATCATCGCGAGGCATAAG
>JANOZA010000257.1:0-4405 GCA_031429155.1 Verrucomicrobiota bacterium
TCCCGCAATCCTCCAACGGCTGGACGAGTTCCTCGCCGGCAAAGGTCTGCGCCGGACGAAACAGCGCGAGGTGATCATCCGTGCGGCCTTTGGCACCACGGAACATTTCACCGCCGACGAACTCTGGGCTCTCGCCCGCGCCCTCGACCCGTCCACCAGCCGCGCCACCCTCTACCGCACGCTCACCGTCCTCGTGGAGAGCGGCTTGCTGCGGGAGATAGATCTCGGCTTCGGCCAAAAATGCTACGATCCGAATTTCTTCGATCACCCGCACCACAACCATCTCATCTGCACCGACTGCCACAAGGTCGTGGAATTTGAAGACCAGCACATGGAGGTGCTCGAAGACTGCATCACCCGCCGTCTCGGATTTCGCCCCACGACGAAGTCACTGCGGATCGAGGCGAGCTGCGAGGAACTCCGCGTAAAAGGCGCGTGCCGCAGTCAGAAGGTGAAACCGTAGCCGGGCCTCACGCCTCCGGCAGATTGGCAATGGTGCCGGTGACATCAATGCCACGCGTGCGCCGCAGGAGCCAGTTGGTCAGCGCCCATGTCGGGAGACTCAGGACGAAAGCACAGAGCGCCCCAAGAATCGGGCAAAGGAACGGCGCGGCGATGATCGCCTCCTCTCCGCGCAGATTCATCGAGAAGAAATTAACCGTCACCCTCGCGCCGCAAATGCCGGCGATGGAGAAAAAGACACCGGTGACAAAGCCGGTGACTGCGGCCAGCAGGACTGACAGTTTGAAAAAGGTGGTGAAGGGCAGCCGCAGGAAACGGACGGTGTGCAACTCGGGGACCGCAGGAGGCACAGGGCCGGACGTCTGCGCACCGCTGCTATTCCTGCGACTGGCGGCCATGCCGAGCACTACGACTTGGACCAGAACGACGAGAGCAAGGAGCAAGAAGAGCAGGGAGGTCATTTGAAAGGATGAAGTTATGCGCTGCGCAGCGCGGCTTTGAGTGAGGCGAGTTCCTCTTCCACGGATGCGCCGGGGTTGAGGGTTTGGGAAAGTTCGGCGCGCAGCACGTCGCGATAGCGCTGGCGGAGCCGGTGAATGGCGACCCGGAGTGAGGCGGGCGACATGCCGAGGCTGGCGGCGGAGGACTCAATGTGACCATATTCGGCTCCACCGGTGAGGAATGGCGTGAGCGCAGTGAACAGCGGAGACTTCCCCTCGTCCCGCATTTCCCCCGCGAGCACGGCGAGTGTGCGGTCGAGAACCGTGAGCGCCCATTGCCGGTCAAACGCGGCATCCGGCGGCAACGTACGCGCATCCTGCGGTTCGAGTCCCGGCGCGCTGTCGGTGCCGGCATCGAGGGGCTCGTGGATAGCACCGCCCCCGCGCTTTCCCCGTTCATCGTGCTGCCGCCGCGCGGCCAGGAAGTGCTTCACCGCCCCCAGCAGAAACGTGCGAAACTTCCCGCGCTCCGGCTCCGCGCCATCCACGCCATTGCCGCCCAGCAGCCGGGCGAAGAACTCCTGCGCCAGTTCCCGCGCGGCATCGTCGCTGCGCCCCTCGCTGCGCAGAAAGACGAACACCGGCTCGTAATACGACGCGCACAAATCCGAGAGCGCCACCTGTGCCGACGGCTCGCGCCCGCGGCTGCGCGCGATGTGGGACCATCGGGTATCGGGGAATAACATGACGCAGGGTTATTGCTGAATCAGCCACTTCTCACCCTCTTTCCGCACGATAATGCGGAGTTTGATCGAGTCGCCCTGCTGCTGGTTGCCGCCGTAGTAGTTGGAACGCCTGTACAGTATTTGGTCATCCCGATCGTCGCTACGTTGAACAAGGAGGCAGTAGAACCCATCTTCGTGACCGCCGCTGGTGGCACGCAATTCCTTGACGATCACCAGAGGCTCGGACTTCAACCACACGCCCGCGATCTTCTCCCACGTGCCGGTATCCATCCCGCGCTCAGAAAGTGCCTCGACCGCGGCGCGATCCAGACGCCGGCAGGCGGCGATCCAACTGTGCAACGCCGCAGCCGCTGGATCGGTTTGCGCCTGCGCGGCCAGCAGTTCCATCGCCTTTCCCTGTCCGGAAACTGATGGCTGGCGGTCTCCGGCGGGCACGATGCTTCCCCGGGAAACGTATAGAGAGGCCGACGGCCGATGCAGCACGACCGCAGCCGCTGCCAGCAGAACCGGTGCCGTGCCATAGACCAGCGGCCGACCGCGCGTCATCCCGGCGAACCAGCCGCCCAGCGTCATGATCGCCGCGAGAAGAAACAGGTTTTCATCCCTGAACAAATCCAGCCTCCAGAAACTCTGTGATATGATGTCCGTCCGCGAATTGACGTTGATGGAGCCACGAACGCTTTCCGGCAGGGCCGCAGTCAATTCCTCCGCAACCCTCATCAGCCGCGTATTTAACACGGCCCGCGAAGTGGCCGCCACCGCCAGCGTCCAGGTTTTGCGCAACGGATTGTTCTGCTCGCTGCCGCTCCAGCTCCCATAGTGATAGTAATCCACCGGCTTCGGCAGGCCCGTGGTGCCAAGCACCGCCTCCATTTCTCCGGCGAATTCCTTCTCAACGATACGCAGAAACATCGCATCCAGTTCGGCATCGGAGGAGTCCATCGTCTTATCGCTGACCGGCGGTCGGCTGCAGGTAAGTGAGAGACTGCCCGCCACGCCACGCGACGGCCAGGAGCGCGAAGCCACAGCCACATGCACCAGCGTGGCGCCCCAAAGGAGGATGGCGACCAGGAAGAGCAGCGGCGCCTTACGCTTCACGCGTTCCCAGTCTGGCCACTTGGTGATATTGAGCATGGGCCGCACGCAAAGCCACGAGGCCAGTCCGGTGATTGCCGTCACCCACCCCATGCTGGACAGGAAATTCTCGTGGGGGTTTGGCAGGCCGAATTCTTTGTAGGCTTCCAGCCACAGGATCGGAATAAAGATCGGCGCAAAGCACAGTGCGAAGCGCAGCGGCATCGAGAGCATCCAGCCGCAGCCGTAGCCTGCCGCTTCCGTGCCTGATGACGGAAAGGACCGGTTCCGGTCGGTGAAGCCCACCGCTTTCCTGACCGCTCCGGCCGGCAGCGGCGGCGGACCTTCGTGCGGGGAGACGACGGTTGGTGCGGCGGGAGAGACCGGCTTGAAGTCCCGGGGCTTTGGCTGAATCGGCGCAGCCGGCGGCAGCGCCGCGAGATCCGCCAGCGCCGTCCGCACATCCCCCGCAGCCTGGTAGCGGCGGTCGCGTTCCTTTTCCAGGGTGCGGAAGACGATGTGGTCAAGCCGCGGATCGGTGCCGGACTTTTCCGACGGCGCGGGGAAGCGTCCGAGCGGGAGGCCGCCGGTGAGCAGTTCATACAGCACGACGCCCAGCGAGTAGATGTCGGCGCGGTGGTCCACGTCCTGCGGGGATTCGATCTGCTCCGGCGCCATGTAGGCGGCGGTGCCGAGGCGCGCCCCGGTCAGGGTGAGCGTGGGCGAGGGATTGGAGCCTCCGAGTTTTGCCAGTCCGAAGTCGGCGATCTTCACATTGCCCGCGACATCGAGGAGGATGTTCTCTGGTTTGATGTCCCGGTGCAGCACGTTCTTCTCATGCGCATACTGGAGGGCATCGCAAAGTTTCGGCACCAGCGCCAGCGCCTCCCGGGCCGAGAGTCCGCCGGTGCGCTGCACCTGGCGGAGAGTGACGCCGTCCACGTATTCCATGATGAGCCAGCACAACGCCGGGATGCCGGGCGCGGCGTTTGTCTGACCGACATCATAGACTTGGACGATGTGTGGGTGATTGAGCCGCGCCAGCGCCCGGGCCTCACGGGTGAACCGCTCGACCCACGCCGGATCGCGAGCGAACTCCGGCGGCAGGACTTTCAGTGCCACGATGCGGTCAAGGTTTGGCTGACGGACCTTATAGACGCGTCCCATGCCGCCCGCGCCAAGCGGGGCGAGGATTTCCAGTTGGGGGAACGCCCGGCGCAGAGTGTCGAGATCGAGTGGAGCCGCGAACGGATCCACGGACAGCCCCGGATCGGAATCGGTGCCTGCCGCATCCATGAGACACGCCGGGCAAAGCCCCAGCGGCGCACCTGGCGGGAGCGAAGCGTGGCATTTCGGACAAGTGGCGGGGACGGGTGGCGGATTCATAGGTTTCTCCCTGCATCCTGATGCACTCCCGGCAGAGTGTTACAGAAATTTCTTCGCGAATCTTCTCTACGAGGGATTTCACCTGTATATCTCCGCCGCTCAGTGCGTAACTGGCCCGACATGCGACTCCGTTCTCTGCTGCTCATTCCCGCCCTGCTGCTCTCCGCCTGCACCGGCTTCCCGCGCGGCTGGTCGGAAGCGAAGCGCAGCCATTCTGCGGACCCGGTTTCCGGCGCATGGATCGGAACCTGGCGCAGCACCGGAAACGGTCATACCGGCGGCCTGCGCGCGGTGGCC
>JANOZA010000258.1:0-4397 GCA_031429155.1 Verrucomicrobiota bacterium
ATCACCTATCTGAAAGAGTCAGCCTGGAATCAGGTGACGCTTCTCAACGGCACCAACGGCATCGCCGCGCTGACCTTCTGCAATGTGCCGATAGCCGACAATGCCGCGGCCCGCTGATCGGAAATGCCGCGCGATTCAGGGGACGGAGGCTTGCCACGAAGTGTGCTCACGGCTCAGCGACAACGCGGTAATAGCGGCGCAGGGACGTGGAAGGCTGGAGCCAGTCCGCGGCGGTATCGGCAGGGTTGGCGTTGCGCGACTTGATCGTGGTCCAGCCGGTGAGAGTGTCGCTGGCTTCGAGGCGGTAACGGCGGTTGGCTTTGGCGGTGAACTGAATGTGCAAACCCTCGGCATCGGTCATGGAGAAAGCCGTGAAGGCGCTGGAGCCATCGCGGGGGTGAGTGTCCGCGGCGTACTCGGCGGCGTTGGCGTTCCCGTCACCGTCGGAGTCCAGCGCGGCATCGGCGGCGTTGTCGGGATCGAGCGAGTAGGTCAGTTCCCAGTCGTTAGGGATGCCGTCGCCGTCACGGTCGGGATGTGGAATGAAGGCCGTCTCCAGCAGCGCGCTCCATGTGGTGCCGTTGAGGACGCGGGCTTTGACGGTCTGCGTTCCGGTGAGGGTGAAAGGCGTTGAGTAGGTGAGCGCGGCGGGATTCGTCGCTCCGCCGGTGAGACGCGGATCACTGCCATTGAGCGTGTAGCGAATGCTGCCGGCGCCGTTGGTATGGCTGAGACTCGCGGAGAAGCCGGGCATGTAATAACCTCCAAACTGGTTAATGGCCGGAGCGTTCAGCGCGGGATACAGGCTGGCATCGCGGTAGCGCTGGAGGGCCACGCTGTTGATCTGCGGCCAGTAGTTGGCGGACATCCAGGAGAGGTGGCTCAGCCACTCCACCTCGCGGCGATACGGCTGGCCCGCGTTGATGAGGTTCGGCTGATAGTCGCCCCAGCGCGCGCTCTCGGCGACGATGGCTTTATCAATCTCCCCGATGCGCGCAGACCAGCGGCTGGCTGCTGCGCTAGTAGTCAGCGCGCCGGTGTTAAAGAGGTGGCGGTGCACGCGGTCAGCGAACTGGAGCCGGAACTCCGGGCTGCCGGTACGCAGTGCGTAGTAGGTCTGCGTCGGCGTATTGGCGGCATTCACGTCGGCATACTTCGACGGAAAACCCTGCCATGATGTGCGTTCGTAGATCACGTTTTCATTACTGATTTCCTGATCCCATGAGAAGAAGTGGAAGCCGTCATTCGCGCCCGTGGTGTTGCGGGTGGCGCGACCAGCCCACCAGTTATGATTTGGCCAGTCGTCCGCACCGTGGAAGATGTGCAGGATCATGTAGTCAATGAGGCTGTTGGCATTGAGCAGGACGGGCAGCGTGAGATTGCGCGTGCCGTCCGGATTGTTCCCCTGCATCTGCTGGAAGACCGCATCGGACGCACTGCCGTTGCCCAGCGCCATGAGTTGATTCCACGCCGTGTAGTCCCCGCTCTTTAGTTCGGCGAAGTCCACGAGCACATCGTACTCCGCCGCTTTACCGCCGAGGTATGACTCCTGGAAATCTTCGTCCGGATGCTCGCACACATTGTAGAGACCCCAGTAGATGCCGTTGAGATAAAGATGGCAGTAGCGCCCGTGTGCGGACGGCTGGCGCATGGCGAGCTGTGAATCGCGCACCCACTGGTCGCGTATGTAGCTGGCCCACGCGCGGGCCCAGCGCTGGTAGCTCGCGCCGCCGGGCCCGAGGCCGACCGGACCCCATTCGGTGCAGGGAAACGTATCCGTGCTGCCGGAGCGTAGGATGAGCTGATCGAAATCGGTGACGGTGCTGTCGGGGAACAGTGGGTGTGACAACTTCGTCTCGCCGTATTGCGAACGGAAGAACATCTTGAAGCCGTGTTTCGGCGTGAAGCTTTTGTCGCGGCTGATGTTACCGTGAACGGCGAGGCCGAAGTTGATGTGAAATCCATCCGCGCCTGACGGCTCCAGCCACTCAGCACTGGCCGCTCGCTCCCATGCGTCGCCGCGGGCGGTGCTGTTAGCGTAGATGCCGCCCGGCCCCCAGATGTCCTCCGGTGTCCCGGTGATACTCAGCGTGGGAATGGCGCGCAGGGCATCGTGAATGGAGTAGCCAGGCTGCGCGTTATTGACGATGCGCGAGTCCATCGTGTAGTCGCCCGTGCCGCCCGGCCAGGTCACCGGCGCGGCGGCGGGGCGCTGTTGCCCGGCCACGTCGTTCACGAACAGATAAGTGTGCGTGTCCACATTCGCCGGCCCGAGATCGGTGCCGGGCACGAAGGCCGCGGCCCGCAGTGTCGTGGTGGTCGCGGCATTCACCGTCGCCGGCGAAGCCGACTGCGTGCCGTGTGTCAGTGTGGGGAGGCTGCCATCCGTCGTAGTCACGATGACCGCGCCGGGTGTGGCGCAGGAAATCGTCACCGTTTGCGGCGTGTCGTAGAAGCCGCGCGTTGGCGTGAAAACAGTGTCGGCCACGAAGCCGGAGAAGCCCTCGCCATTTGCCGCACCTGGTGTGGCTGTGGAGAAGTAACGCGCTGGCTGAAAGCGGCCAGCCACGAGTTCCGGCAGCACGAGGAAATCGGGGTCCGCCGCGCTGACGTTCAGCCCCTGAATGGCGAGCACGTTCGTCCCCGCGACCAGCAACGCGGCATAACGTGACGCGTCCATTTCCTCCGACGTCAGGCCTGCGCCTGCGGGACGCGACACCGTGGCTGAGGCATTGAAGGCTGGCGTGAGTCCCGCGGGCGCATTGCGGCGGGCGATTTCGGTGCCGTTCAAGTAGGCGATGAAGCCGTCGTCGTAGCGCATCTTCAGCACGAGCAGATCCAGGCTCGTGGGGTCAGCGACGGTGAAGGGAATGCGCACCAGCGCGCTGGCGTTCACATTCCGCATGGCCGCAGCGATGTCCGTGCCGACGACCGGCGCGAGCGACTTCACACTCAGAGGTGTCGTGGTGCGCGTGGCGAGAGCAGCGATCTGTCCGGGTGTGAGTGCGCTGTCCCAGATGGCAAAGTCATCAATCAGTCCCTGGTAGCCGTTTACACCCGTGGAGGATTGCGCGCCGATGTAGAGGCTGCGGAGATTCATCATCGCGTCCGTGCCGGAGCCGCTGGTGAGCAGTGTGCCGTTTTGCCATATCTCCTTCAGGTTCCCTAGCTTTTGAAGCACGTAGTGATTCCACTGACCGCGCCACATGGCCGGGTTTGGCTCGCCGGTGAAGATGCGGGTTTGCCCGTTCCCGCAGCAGCCCGCGGTGTCCCAGTAAATGACCGAATCGCTCCATGGAAGATGCGCGCCGAGCACCCGCAAGCCGCTGCCATCGCTGCCGCTGCCGGCGAATACAAAGAAAGCCTGGGCCGGTTGTGCTGGGGCACCGTAGATCCACGCGCTGATGGCTACCTGATTGCTCGCGGAGATGGCATCAAACGCGCCCGTGGCCGCGCCCGCCACATTGACAACGCCATTGCCTGCGAAGTTCATCGCGCGGTCCCCGGCGAGGCCGGACTGACCTCCGGCGTCGGCGGTGTAGTTGGCATTCACGACTGTGCCAGTCAGCCCGCGGCCCGAAGCATCCACCGCCTGGGACGGCGTGGTGTTGCTGTTGAAGTTCCAGTAGCCCAGCGGGCCGTTGCCGTTCTGCCCGTTGCTTTGATCAAAGCCCACGCCAGTCGTCGCGGTCGTCCACGCACTGTCATTGAAACCCGTGCGCGCCGTCCACCCGGTGACAGTCGCCGCTGGTATCAGCACCTTCGCCGCTGCCCCCGCGGCCACGCTTGGCGTGGTGTTCAACAGGCGCCCCGTTCCGTATGACACATTTGCCGACTGCGGCGGGAAGTTGAGCATCTGGCTGGCGATGGTCACGCCGTCGGGCTTCACCAGCAGGAGGCTCTCGCCGTCAGGGTCCAGTTTGAAATTCGTGTGCAGCTCTGCGCCCGCCACGCGACGGTTCTTCGATGAAGCGAAGACAACGGTGCTGTTCCCCGCCTGCACGACGACAGGGGAGGGGAACTGCCATTTTGTCAGTGCCAGCGGATCGTCCGTGAGATACCAGCCGCCGAGATTCACCTGCGTGGGGCCGGGATTTGTGATCTCGATCCAGTCCGGCGAGTCGCCGTCCGCATCTTCCAGCCCGCCGCGATTGTCCGCCATGAATTCCGAAATGTAAGGCCGTGGGGATGGCAGCGCCGTATCCAGGATCACCTGCCACGACGCACCGCTAAAGGCATTCGCTCCGCCGTCCACAATGCCGTGCCCGGCCGTCCACGTGAACGTCACCGGCCCGCTCGCCGGCTGCGTGAAGGCGAAAAGAAACACCGATGCACTCTGCGGCGTCACGCTCACACACGGCACGTTATTCACCCGCAGGTCCGCAGCATCCACGCCC
>JANOZA010000259.1:0-4717 GCA_031429155.1 Verrucomicrobiota bacterium
GTGCAGCGCGGGCATTTCAATTCAGAACGGCTGTCAGTGTGTGGGCTCAGATGGTCGCGAAGGCTTCCACGAGCGTAGAGAAGCCGCGGCGGACGTCAATCTGTGCCGCCGGAATTTTGCAGATTTACTGTTTTCTAAGCGACGCCAGATTCCGCTGATACGCGCCGTTGTCGCGCACTTCACTGCTCACCGGCAGGGGGCGGGCGATCATGAGTCCGGAGTGGCTGCCGTAGGTATTCAGGTAGGACGAGATCGTGCCCTCGAAGGCGACTTTCTTGTGGTTCTTCGAAGCATGACAGAACAGCGCACGACCCTCGCCGTCCTTCACGATAAGACCGACATGGCTGCAGACGCCGCCCTGGTATTTGGTGACGATGCCGGCGATATCCCCATCGGCGAGCTTGCCCTCGATAGCGGCGACTTTGGCCTTGGGAATATAATAGACCGGCAGCGCCGTGACGGCGGCTTCGATCTTCGCCATCTGCGGGAGCAGGCCGGGGTTGTTGCGGAGGTAGCGATAACTTTTCCACAGAATGGTCATCTCGCGGCTCTCGCGTCCGGTGAGTTTCTGTGCACCGCCGAGCGCGCGGGAGATCTCGCGGACATTGCCGCGCGCGGTGTTGTCCATGAACCACTCGTTGAGGAAATGGATGCGCTCCAGGTAGCCGCCGGTGCAGCGCCCCGCCCGGTAGCGCGTCCACTGGATTTCCTGGAGCAGATGCTGCGGGGTATATTTCTGCTGCGGGCGTTCCAGCATCCGGGCCATGCCAAGGACGGTTTCGAAGAACGTCCAGCAGTCGAGCGCGTTGCAGTTGCAGGATGGGCACTCGATATGGTCGTGAATCTCCAGAGTGAAGCCGACATAGGGCACCCCGACGAATTCCCGGGCAATGCGGCCCATGCGCACGCCAATGGGCAGGGTTCGCCAATTACCGGCGATGGCCTTGGCAACGATGGCGTTGAAGCGGTCGGTGCCTTTGAAAGCGACATTTAGCGGCAGGTGATCAATGCCGGCGAACGTCGGGTGCGGTGAGAAAAGTCCCGCGGCTGCAAAGGCGAGGAGAGTGCGGCGTGTCATCATGGGGAGCGCGTATAGCCGCAGCGGAGAATTTGGTAAAGCGCTACGGCGTGAACTTTAAGAAGTTGGCGACGCGATGCTGCCATTTCCAGCCGGCGGTCAGCACATTCTGCGTGCCGGCGCTACTCATGCATTTTATCCTGCCGGCAGAGCCGCAGCATGGTGTTCCCAAGCCTGCTTTTAAGCGGCTTGGAAGAGCTTGTGAAATATTTCACAAATTCGTCTTGCGCGTCCGCAGGCACTCGCCTAAAACCGGAACTCGCTCCCCGAAACGGGCCTTGGATCAACCCATTTGGCTCCGAAATTTTCGCCGCACCCCTTATTCCTGCCATGTCGCGCAGTCTAGTTGCCCTTTTCACGCTTCTCTCCACCTCCGCTGCTTTTGCTGCCGAGGGGGGCGCTGTGCCGTTGGATGCTAAGCCGCTGTTCGTGGATCACGGCTTTTGGTCGTTTCTGACCAACTCCGTTTTCGTGGCCGGCCTGGTCACATTGCTCATTCTGTGGTTCGTTCGTGGATCCATGAAGAATCCGCAGATGATACCCGGCAAGAGACAGAACGCCGTGGAGTTCATTATTGAGTTTCTCTATGGTCAGGTGGAGAAAATTCTCGGCCCCAAGGTGACGAAGCAGGCTTTTCCGATGTTGGCCACGCTCTTCATCTTCATCACTGTGGCCAACTGGTGCGGTCTGCTGCCGGGCGTCGGCACGGTGGGATTTGACCCGCATTTGCAGTCCGGTGAATGGTCCAGCGCACACATTGAGACCCCCATCCTGCGTCCCGCCACGGCAGATATGAATCTTACGCTGGGGATGGCCCTGGCGTCGTTCCTCGTTTGGTTCGCTATTACCATTAAGGAGATTGGCTTCATGGGCTTCCTTAAGCACACCTTCGGTCCGAAAGGCGGCCTCAAAGGAGCGATGGGTGTGCTGATGATCGTGATCTTTTTCATCGTGGGCATCATTGAGGTGGCCTCTATTTTCTTCCGTCCGCTCACCCTGTCGCTGCGACTTTACGGTAACATCTTCGCCGGGGAGAATCTGCTGCATTCCATGGGTAATCTCGGCGGGGTGTTGGGGCTGAAAGGAGTCCTGTATTACGCTTCCGTGGTGCTCTTCCAGCTTCCATTCTATTTCATGGAACTGCTGGTGGGGGTGCTCCAGGGCATGGTATTCGCCATGCTGAATGTGGTATTCATCAAACTCTCCACCACGCATGATGAAGGTCATGGCGACCACGGGGATGAGGGTCACGCACATTAAGAATTTTGCCGCTGTGACCATGCAAGTCAGTGGGCGGCGGCACGAAACAAAAAACCAAACACTACAAAGAACATAACGCTATGATGGACATTATCTCTATGCTTGCAGACGGCGCCGAAGGTGCCGTGGAACTCGCTAAAGCCACCAACCTGAACGGTTCCTTCACACTCGGCGTCGCCGGTGCTGGTGCCGGTATCGGCATTGGTCTCATCGGATACGGCGCCGCTCAGGCTGTCGGCCGCAACCCCGGTGCATTCGGTAACATCCTCGTCATTTCCATCATCGGAATGGCGCTCGCAGAAGCGATCGCCATTTACGCTCTGGTTCTCGCCTTCCAGGGCCGGTAAGCCATTTCCAGGGAAACCGGCAGTCGCGCGGGCGACTGCCGGTTTTCAGGTTTTCTTTCGCCCGCACCTTTTTCTGCCTCCAGCCTTTCCTGCTTCATGGATAAGATTATCTCACAATTCGGCTTAGACCCGGTCAAACTGACCGCCCAGATCATCATCTTCATCATCGTGTACCTCGTGTTGAAGAAGTATGCGTTTGGACCAGTCACCGGCATTCTGGAGGAACGCCGCAAACGTATCGCCGACGGTGAAGACAAGCTGAAGCAGATACACGACAATCTCTCATCCTCTAAAGAGCAGGCTGCCGCAGCGATGCAAAAAGCCAATGAGGACGGAGACCGTATGGTCAAGGAAGCGCGCGATGCCGCAGCCAGCATTGGCGAGAGCGAGCGCCAAAAGGCCACCGTTGAGGCCGCCGCGATCATCACCAAGGCACGTGAAGCCTCCGAACTGGAGCGCGCACGGGTTATGGACGAGCTTAAGCGTGACTTTGGCCGGCTCGTTCTGGATGCCACCTCCAGGATCTCCGGCAAAGCCCTCAACGAAGAAGATCAGGCCCGCCTCAACAAGGAAGCCCTGGCCCAGATTTCCAACAACTGATCCCCCCGGGCTGACTCATGAAGATCCACAAAGAAGCCCTGCGCACCGCGCGTCAGCTCATTCGCCTCACCACCCGTGACGGCGGCGTGAATGAACGCGCGGCAAAGCAGATTGTGGCGAAAGTCATCGCGGACAAGCCCCGCCACTACCTCGGTATACTCGCCGGCTATCAGCGGATGCTGCGCCTCGAAGTGCAAAAGCGCCACGCTGTCATAGAGAGCGCCGTCGAACTGGATGCTGCAGAACGCAAAAGCATCGCGGCGAAGCTCAAGAAGCAGCACGGCGAGATCACTTCAGAATTCAAGACCACGCCGGAACTCATCGGCGGCCTCCGCGTCTCCCTCGGATCCACCGTTTGGGATGGCAGCGTCAAAGCCCGACTCGATGCCCTCCGCGACGCCCTCCTCGCCTAGACCAACCATTTTCACTCTCCACTTTTTACTTTCCCAGAACTCATGAGCAACATCCTCCAGGAACTCGAATCCCAAATCGCCGGCATCAAAACCGCCGCCACCCGCTCGAACGTCGGCATCGTCCGTGAAATCGGCGACGGTGCGGCCAAAGTCGAAGGCCTCTCCGACGTCATGCTCAATGAAATGATTGAGTTCCCCGGCGGCGTCTATGGCCTCGCGCTCAACCTCGAAGAAACCGAAGTCGGCTGCGTGCTTCTCGGCAGCGGCGAAGGCATCAAGGCTGGCGACCAGGTAAAAACGACGGGCCGTCTCCTCAGCGTTCCCGTTGGCAAAGCTCTGCTCGGTCGCGTCGTCAACGCGCTCGGCGAGCCGATTGACGGCAAAGGCCCTATCAAAGCCGATGCGCAGTATCCCGTCGAGAAACTCGCGCCTGGTATTATTACCCGGAAGTCGGTGTCCGTCCCCGTGCAGACCGGCATCATGTCCATTGACGCCATGATTCCGATTGGCCGCGGTCAGCGCGAGTTGATCATCGGCGACCGTTCCACCGGCAAGACGACCATCGCCGTGGACACCATCATTTCCCAGGCCAAGCAAAACAAAGCCGCCGAAACCGGCAAGCTCCAGGGCCACAAGCCGCTCTACTGCATCTACGTCGCCATCGGCCAGAAGCAGTCGAACGTCGCCCGCGTGGTCCGCACTTTGGAAGAAGCCGGAGCGATGGAATACACCGTCATCGTCAGCGCCTCGGCCTCCGACTCCGCCGTGAGCCAGTATCTCGCGCCTTACTCCGGCTGCTCCATCGGCGAGTGGTTCATGGATCAGGGACAGGACGCGCTCATCGTATTCGACGACCTTTCCAAGCAAGCCGTCGCCTACCGCCAGGTATCCCTCATTCTGAAGCGCCCGTCGGGCCGTGAAGCGTATCCCGGCGACGTGTTCTACCTTCACAGCCGCCTTCTTGAGCGCAGCGCCCGGGTGAACGAAAATTACGGCGGTGGTTCGCTCACCGCGCTCCC
>JANOZA010000260.1:0-2318 GCA_031429155.1 Verrucomicrobiota bacterium
CAAGAATGCGGTAGGCGCGCTCGCAGATGCGAATCTTCTCGTCCTTCGACGCCGCCTGACCATTCTCATCGAACGCCATCACCACAGTGGCCGCGCCGTAGCGCAGAATCTTGCGGGCGTATTCCTTGAACTTTTCCTCGCCCTCCTTGAGCGAAATGGAATTCACGATACCCTTGCCCTGAAGCACCTTGAGGCCGGCCTCGATGACGCTCCACTTCGACGAATCAATCATGAACGGCACCTTGTTCACCGCCGGCTCGGCACCGAGGAGATTCAGATACTGTGTCATCATGGCCTCGGAATCGAGAAGGCCTTCGTCGAAGTTAATATCAATGACGTTGGCCCCGTTCTCCACCTGCTGACGCGCTACGGCGACGGCTTCATCGAGTTTCCCCTCCTTCACCAGCTTCGCGAATTTCGGCGAACCGGTTACGTTCGTGCGCTCCCCGACCATCAGGAAGTTCGACTCGGACGTGAGTGCGAAGCTTTCGCTGCCGCTGAGTTTCATCAGCGGCTCCAGCACCGGCACCTTGCGCGGCTCGATGTTTTCCACGGCTTTGGCAATGGCCGCGATGTGCTCCGGCGTGTTGCCGCAGCAGCCGCCCATGAAGTTCACGAACCCGCTCGCTCCAAAATCCCGCGCATACTCCGCCATGTCCGCCGGCAGCAGGTCGAAGCCCGTCGGTGCCAGAGGATTCGGCATCCCGGCATTCGGATAGGCGGAAACGAAGCAGTCCGCCTTCGCCGCCAGTTCCTCAAGGAACGGCCGCATCTTATCCGGCCCCAGCGAACAGTTCAGCCCGATGCTCAGCGGTTTGATATGCCGCATCGCATGCAGATAAGCCTCCGTTTTCTGGCCGGAGATCATGGTCTCGCCGCCCAGACCGACGGCGGCGGAAATCATCACCGGCAGCCGCAGCCCGTCCTTTTCAAAGACCTCACTCACCGCCACCAGCGCCGCTTTGGCGTTCAGCGAATCAAAGATTGTCTCCACAATCAGAATGTCTGAACCGCCCGCGATTAGCGCCCGCGCCTGAAGCCGATATGCTTCCACCACCTGATCAAATGTCACCCGGCGAAAGCTCAGGTCATTCAAGTCCGGAAACTGAGAGAGCGAAACCGTGAGCGGTCCGATACTTCCGGCGACATAACGCTTCCGGCCAGTCTTCGCGCCCACCACATCCGCCCACTTCCGGCACTGCCGCGCGGACTCGAAGTTAATTTCCCACGCGAGGTCGTTCAGGAATTTATCCTCGAGAATCTTCTGAAAAAACTCCGGATCCTTCCTTCCACCGGTTTCCAGCGGATCCTCGACAAAGAACTCGCTCTGCGCCAGCGACGTGGCGGAGAAGGTGTTGGTCTCAATGATGTCCGCGCCCGCTTCGAGGAATCGCCGATGGATATCCTCGATCACATCCGGCCTGGTCAGCGAGAGGATGTCGCCATTGTTTTTGATATCCTTCAGCGCATCGCGAAACCGCTCCCCTCGCGTGTCCGCTTCCGACAGCCCGTAGCCACGAATCGTCGTCCCCATGGCGCCATCTAGCACGAGGATGCGTTTCTGCAGTTCCTTTCTTAGTTCGGAGGTCTGGTCGGGCTGGGGCATGAGTGGTTCAATTTCTCTGTCGAAAAGCCGGATGCAAGAGCTTATCCATCATCGAATCAAGATACGATGATGCATTACCGAGGCAAGCTGCTGGCTCATCGCACCGCGACCGACGTTACTTCTTCGGCTCCAACTGCGGCAGCAGCCCCGCCTCGCGGCCCCGCTTAGCACACCCATCGGGATCCTTGTTCCATTCCTTCACGGCGTCCTCGTCCCAGAGGTAAATCTTCACTCCCATATAGTCCACGGCAGGACTGGCTGGCATGATGAGGTGCGTGCGATTGATGGGGCAATAGCGCTGGGGCAGCAGCGTCACCTTTTCGAGTTCCAGTTTGTCCTTCATCGCCTCGAATTGCGGCAGAAGTTCAAGACTGGCTTTGATCACGTATTTGGGGTTGGCATTAAACAGCTTCCGGCACTCCTGGCAGCAGAAGAGCACGGTGACGCCCTCATATTCGACAAGTTGCTCGCTGTCCACGTCCTCGCCGGTCATCAGCGGGCACTTTTCGTTTCTTTCCCCGGCGAAGAGCGCAGCGGGAAGGCCGAGGAGCAGAATGATGAGCAGGCGAAGAAGCATGGCGCGATAGTAGATGCCAGAGTTAGCCTCCCAAGCGGGGAATTGAACTTGAAGACCGCAGGGAGGCCGGTTATCGCCCGGACCTTTTCCAGCCTCACCCTATTACATGTCCATCCTCATCTCCGGCACCGTCGC
>JANOZA010000261.1:0-16081 GCA_031429155.1 Verrucomicrobiota bacterium
CCCGCGACTGGCAGCGCGCCCGCGGCGGCAGTCAATGGTGCCGGGCGAAGACATTCGATACCTTCTGCCCGCTCGGCCCGTGCCTTGTGACCAGTGATGAGTTGCCCGATCCGTCGGCGCTGACGATCCGCACGATTTTGAATGGCGAGGCCGTGCAGGACTGGACGACGGATGATATGATATTCGATGTGCCCGCGCTCATCGCCTTTCTCAGCGGCAGCACGACGCTGCTGCCGGGGACGGTGATCCTGACAGGGACGCCGCACGGGGTGGGCTTTGCGCGGACGCCGCCGTTGTTCCTCAAGGCGGGTGACAGTGTGAGCATCGAGATCAGCGGCATCGGCACGCTGACAAATCCCGTTATAGAGGAGCCACAGGCATGAGTCCGTTCGCTGCATGGAAGAGTTTGAAGCCGCAGCAGAAGCGCTCCGGCCTGGCCGGCTGGCTGGGCTGGATGTTCGATGGTCTGGACATGCATATCTATACGCTGGTGGCGATGCCGTTCGTGGCGGCGCTGTTGATGACGGCGCCGACGGATCCGGAGGTGGGCATGAAGAGCTCCATCATTCAGGCGGCATTTCTCGCGGGCTGGGCGTTCGGGGGATTGCTCTTCGGGGTAATCGGCGACCGGATCGGCCGCAGCCGCACGCTCGTCCTGACGATTCTCTGCTACTCGGTTTTCTGCGGGCTGTCGGCATTCGTGCAAAACTGGCAGCAACTCATGGTCTGCCGTTTTTTAAGCGCGCTGGGCATCGGTGGCGAGTGGGCGGTGGGCGCGGCATTGCTCAGTGAAAGTCTGCCGAAGAAATGGGCACCGTGGATCGCCGGGGTGCTCCAGTCGGCGGTGAATGTGGGCGTGCTGCTCGCCTGTCTCGCGGGTTGGGCGATGGAGAAGAATGAGAGTCCGCGGTGGATATTTCTCGTGGGAGTGGCGCCGGCGTTGATCACGCTGTGGATCCGTCACGCGGTGCCGGAGACTGCGGAATGGACTGCCGCGCAGAAAACGAACGTGCGTCCGCGCCTTCGCGAATTGTTCGCCGCCGGGCAGGCTTCCGTCACTTTGCGCGTGCTGCTGATCTGCGGCGTGGCGCTGACGGCGCACTGGGCGTTCATGTTCTGGCAGCAAAGTTTTATTCGTCAGCATCCGGAGATCGCCGGGCTTGACGCATCGTTCAAGAACCGGGCGGCAAACACGGCGCTGGCGGTGCTCATGGTCAGTTCCATCGCGGGCAATTTTCTTGCGAGCTTTCTGGCGACGCGCTGGGGATATGGCCGGGCGATGGCGTTTCTGGCCGTGCTCTACGGCACTTCCATGGCCGCGTGTTTCGCCGTGCCATGGTCCTACAGCACCACGCTCAACTGGTTCGCGCTGATCGGTGTGTGTCAGGGGATCTTCGGGCTGTTCACCATGTGCCTGCCGCCGCTGTTCCCCACGCTGCTGCGCACGACCGGCGCGGGCTTCTGCTACAATTTCGGGCGGCTCGCCGCAGCGGGCGGGACGGTGTTCTTCGGCATCTTCAACAAGCCCGACGAACCCGGACGGGCCTTGCTCGTCGCCAGTGTCCTCTTCATTCCCGCAGCCCTGCTGACCTTCTGGCTGCCGTCGCCGCGGGGGGACATGGAGCTGGCGGAGATTTCAGATTGAGGGTTGGCTGAGAAGGACGCCGGAGCAGGAGAAAGAGGTGCGATGGCAGCGCGGCCGGACATTCGGCACGAAAAAACAGCCCCCCGTAGAGCATCCCCGTCCGGAGACCGCCGCAGGCATTTTCCCGCTTCCGCCACTCCCATTGAACCGGGAAACCGGGCGGCAGTCCGGTCCGCAGGGTGGATTCGTGCCCGTTTTCGCCGCCGCTCTCCCGGTGGAGGAATGTTGAGTCCGAGAAACCAGTTGTTGACCATATCGAATCAACGAAATAAAAGGAGCGGAAATTCCCGCCCCCTCAGTAACTACCCTACCTTCGCCCCAGGATTTATGACTACACGCCATGCCAAGATCGGAGCCGCCCTTTGTGCGGCGCACATGCTCGCCGCTTCCAGCGCGCTGGCCAACAACGTCCAGGTGACCAGTGTCACGCTCCAAAACATAGACACGGCCGCCGATACGGCGAATGTGCAGTTCAATCTGAGCTGGGAGAATTCATGGCGCGTCACGTCCGGCCCCTCAAATTGGGATGCCACGTGGGTGTTTGTGAAGTATCACACCGGCGACCTCAACTGGAAGAGCGCGAATCTGGATGTGGTGGACGCCAGCCATTCGCTGCCGGCGGCGGCCACGCTGGACATGGGAGTGAATGGCACTCGCGGCATGGGGGCTTTTATCTATCGGGGTGCTCCGGGCACCGGCAACAATGCGTGGAACGGCATCAAACTGAAATGGAATTACGGTGCGGACGGTGTTTCCGATACCGCGCTCATCACCCTGGATGTTCATGCCGTCGAAATGGTTTATGTGCCCCAGGGTTCCTTCTTCGCCGGTGATGGCGTGGTCCGTGCGGGTGCTGCGGACATCGCGAGCCTTATAGACGGCACCGTGCCGGCCACGGCAGCTCCGTTCAATTTCGTCAATGCCGGCCCTACCATCGTCGGGCCCGTCGCGGGGGCGATCTCCGCCACCGGACTCGTCGCGGGAGCCTACAAGCCCGTCCCGACGACTTTCCCCAACGGATTCGATGCCTTTTACATCATGAAATACGAGGGCAGTCAGGGGCAGTGGGCGGCATTCCTGAACAGCACCTCTAATCTGGGGGCCGTTCCCTACACTTATTTTGAGACGCTGGTATCGCCGAACCCCGCGCCTCCCGCAGTTGGATTTCCCCTCGTCGAGACCTGGTGGGGTCGTCAGGGATTCTATAGTGTGGACAACGGAGTTCTCAATGTGGTGCCCATTCGGGTGATTGGCGGCAATCCTGTCGCACCGCTACCGGCGGTTCCCACCCGCCGCCTGGTCACACCGAGGTGGCCGGACCGCGCCTTCCTTTCCACGGATGTCGCTGCGTTGGCCTATCTGGACTGGTCCGGACTGCGTCCTATGACCGAATTTGAATTCGAGAAGGCCGCCCGCGGGCCTGTGCCGTCGGTGGCTGGTGAATTTGCGTGGGGAACCGCAGACATCGCCCTGCTGACCTATGCCATGGCCAATCCGGCACCCAACCCAGCCACCAGCATGGCCCTGTTGAACGACGGACTGCCCAACGAAGCCCCTGCGGTCAACTACAACGAAGCCGGCGGCAATGCCTGGGTCCGGGCCACGCAGCTCAAGGCGGATTCCGGCCTGCCGGTATTGGGCCCCTGCCGCGTCGGGATGTTTGCCAAGCCTGCGTATAATGGTCCTACTCCGCCGCGCATCCAAAGCGGTGCCGGCTACTACGGCGTGATGGACCTCACCGGGAATCTGTCTGAATTGGTGGCCCGCTGGCCCTTTCATCTCGTGACCAACGCGGCGGCTCTCTTTGTGGCCGACCACGGTGATGGCGTTTTGGGAACCAATGGGCAGCAAAACGTGGCCGGCTGGCCGACCACTGCCGTGGCTTTCGGTGTCCGCGGTGGCAGTTTTGAAGAAAGCGCGGTTCCGGTTTCCTTCCGTTCCCTCCTTGGTGCGGCGTGGCCCGCCGCGCCGGCGGCCAACAGCATTCGCAACCCCGGGATTCGCGGCGTGCGCAGCGCTCCCGTTGTGGCTCCCTGATCAGGAAGCCTGACCCCGCCGCGTCACGCGCGCCATTTCTCCTCCATGCGACTGCCCCGAACCATCCGCCTCCTGCCCTGTGCTGTGGCATTGCTGGTGTCGGCATGGTCCGCGAAGGGGCAGTACACCGGTGGAGTATCCGGTGCTGACGGCTATGCCGCCGCCGGTGCGAAACACCTGCGACTCGACGGCTCCCTAATGCTTTCCCCCGCATACACCGCCTCGGCGGTCGGCGGCGACGGCTACAGCAGCAGCGGACGCGCTTTCAATGCCCTCGATGGCGGGTCGCTTCCGGCAGCGCTTTTTACGGCCACCTCCAGCGGCGGTGATGGCTACAGTGCCGCAGGCCGGCAGCACATGCCCCTCGGCGGCAGCCCGGTCCCTTCGCAACTTTACACGGCCAGCGCCGCCGGCGGTGACGGCTATGCCGGCCGCGGACTTCTGAACCGCCCGTTGGATGGAGCCGCAGCACCGATGGCCTCCTACACGGGCGGCTCCGGTGACGGCTACGACACCAGCGGCTTTGAAAATGAGTTCATCAATCCTGATGCCGCAGTGCTCGTAATCTATACCGGTGGTTCATCCGGCGGCGATGGTTATGATTTCGACGGCATCCGCCACTCCCGCCTCGGCGGTGATGGGGCGGCGGTGGAAATCTATTCCGCAGGCGCATCCGGCGGCGACGGCTACGACAACGACGGCAGGAGCTATGTCCCGCTGGATGGCATCGCTCCCCCTGCCGAACTCTACACCGCATCGGCCGCCGGCGGCGATGGCTATGATCGCGCCGGTGTGAGGTTTATTTCGTTCAGCGGAGAAGCGGCAATTGAATTTGCCTATCTCGGCAATGGCGGTGACGGCTACAGCCTGAACGGCCTTCGCCACAATGCGATCAACCCTGCACTCGCGCCCCCTGCCGCGATTTTCGCCGGCGACGCCGGTGATGGCTACGACAAGCGGGCACTCCCGTATGTTCAGAACCTCGGCGACGATGCTGCCGCTTCGCCCATCACGTTCTTTGGCTGGCTGAACTCGCGTTTTTCGGAGGAGGAAATCGCCGCAGGCCTCGCTGCACCGGATGCGGATGCGGACTTCGACGGACTGGGCAATCTCCTTGAATACGCCATCGGCAGCGATCCCCGCCTCGTTGACGCCTCGGTCCTCGGCCCGCAATTCCGGCTCTCGAATCTCTCTGAGTTCGGCTATCCGGCGCTGCCTGATCATTTCCTCACCGCGCTGGTCCACCGTAATCCGCTCGTGCTCGATGCCGTGCTCAGCGTAGAGGTTTCCAGCAAACTTTCCTCTCTCTGGAGCACGAATGAAACAATCCTCGTGGACTCCGCTCCGTCCGCCTTTCTCGTTCGCGATCAGTTTGGTGTGAAATCGGATCCGCGCCGCAACATGCGGCTGCGCGCCACGCTCAATCCGTAGCCCGCGAGGTTCGGATCCCGCTTCCCGCCAAGACTGCGGGAGAAGCCCTGGAAACTGGAATGGCGAGCCCGGGGCCGGACTTCGGTCTTTGGACGAAATTCCCGGGATTTCCTTGTCCGGTTCAGGGTGGCCGGGGTAGCCTTCTGTGCGGCTCTGCGCCGTTGGCCCGAAACGGAGGTGTGGAGGAGGGACTGCGGGGTAAATCCGCCTACTTTCACCGGCTTCCAACCACCCCTTTTGCAAAGTTCCCTCAACCCATTTCACCATGCATCCATTCCGCTCCCTCTCCCGGATTTTCGGTCCTGCCATACTACTGCCGTCTTTGGCGCTCGCCGTCCCGGTGGCGGTCAATGACACCTTTACGACGCCGGAGGACACTGCGGCGGGCAGTTCAGCGGTGAACATTCTCAACGCCACCTTTGAGGCCGGCACCGGTGCGCCGGCGTTCACGCTGCCTAATGCCTGGCAGAGCATTGATTTGAAGACAATTGCAGCGGGAGGCACGAATCTTTACCCGAAGGACGGTGAAGACGTGAACTGGAAGTCCGCAGGATTCGATGCGGCAACGTCGAGCATCTCCGGATGGCGGCCTGCGGGCACGATGCCCATACAGGGTGGCGGCATCAGTCCGAATGCCAACTTCGCCGCGATACCGTCAACGCTTACCGGGTTTGTCCCGGGAGGTCCGAACACGGTGAATACCTATCTCTTCCGCAACGAATTCACCATGACCGCGGTGCAGGCGGCGCACCCGACGTGGAATTTCAATCTACTCGCTGACGACGGGTGCATCATCTACATCAACGGCGTCGAGAAGGGGCGGCTGAATTATCCAGCGGGTGTCGAGGTCACGCCGGAAGCAGTGGTGGGCGGCACTGGCGGGAGCGAGGCGGATTATTCGCAGATTGCGGTGAATTTGGCGGGGGCGTTGGTGACGGGGACGAATGTCGTGGCCATCGAGTTGCATCAGAATGACGGTGCCAGTTCGGATGCGGGTATTGATTTTCTAATGACGCCGACATCAGGCGACGCGACGGGAGGTTTCGCTGGAGTTGATGATGCGTTCTTCGGAACCACGCGGCCAAACAATTCAACTCAGACCCACGCGCCGACGGGCGGCTTCGGCGGCACGGGGGGCCTTCGGGTGCAGATGGGGAATGTTTTCGACTTTAACAATTTAGCGGTGTCAGGGGCGTGGCGGCGCTCGTTCACGATGGCAGCGCCGGCTACGGTGACCCTGAGTTTCAGACATCGCCTGATCTCCGGTCAGGACTACGACAACGGTGAGTACCAAGAACTCATCTGTGACGTGAATGGAACGCAGTACGGGGTCGCGACGGCACCGAGCGCTCACTTGGCGGTGAACTATCAGGTGGGTAACGGAAATGGCGGTGGAGCCGTGGATTCGGGCTGGAGAGTGAGCACGTTTAACATTCCGCTGACCGCCGGGACGCATGTGCTCTCGCTGGGTGGATATGCCAATACCGGCTCACCCGGTTTTCAGGGAAATGCTCAGGAGAGCTTTGAGGGTTTCTTTGACGATGTCGTGCTCGCGGTTCCTGGCAGTGTTTCGCTGCTGGCCAATGACACCGGCGGTGTCGCGCCAGTTACGGCGGTGAAAGCCTCCGATCCCTCCAACGGCGCGGTGACGGTCAATGCCGACGGCAGCTTCAACTATGTGCCGCTGGCCAACTGGTTTGGACAGGACACCTTCACCTACAAAGCCGTGGACAGCACCGGTGAGTCCATACCCGCGACGGTGACAGTCAACGTGACCTCAGTGAACGACATCCCCGTCGCTGTGGCAGACGGCCCGCACGTGACGCCCCAGGGGGAGCCGCTGATCGTGGGGCTGGAGGAAGGCGTGTTGGAGAATGACACCGATGTCGAAACAGCGGTGCTCATAGCGGTGATGGCTGCTACGACTCCGCCTGCCGCCGGCACTACGGTCCTGAATGCGGATGGAAGTTTCACGTTCACCCCCACGACGGGATTTGCCGGCAGCACCAGCTTCACCTACCGCGCCAGCGATGGCACCGCGCAGTCAGCCCCTGCTACGGTGACTATCATCGTTTCCAATGTGCCGGACCCTCCGGTCGGCGTCGCGGACACCTACACCGCGGTGAAGAATACGCCACTCGTCGTAACAGCTACGGTTGCTGGAGCCGTGACGGAGGAGGTGCTTCCTTATAAATCCGCAGGCTGGCACGCCTACAACTCCCTGGTGCTCGCCGACCGCAATCTCGGCACCGCCTGGCGCACGACTGCTTATACGGAAGCCGCGGATTGGATCGTTGGCCCTGCGGAACTGGGCTTCGGCGACGGCGACGAGGCTACCATCGTCGCTGACAATCCGACACCGGGATTCGATGCCACTGCGACCGACAGGTTTGCGACGTCTTATTTCCGGCGTCCGCTCACAGTGGCTAACGCCAGTAATGTCACGGGAGTGGAAATCGTTGTGCTCTACGACGACGCCTGCGCCTTTTACTTAAATGGTGCCGCCGCGGGGCGAACCAGCAATCTGCCGACGATCGCCACGATGCCTGAACTGGCGTGGGATTACCTCCAGACCGGGCAGTTCAACGACAATCAGACGCAGACTTTTACTCTGCCGCCATCCGTCTTTCTGGATGGCGACAATCTGATCGCGGCTGAGGTGCATCAAAGTGCCGCCAATTCATCGGATTTGTCTTTCGACATGCGCATTCGGCTTACCCGTTTGGGCATCGCCGGCGTGCTCGCCAACGACACCGATCCCGACGCCGGTCAGACCGCGACGCTCACCGCGGAACTCGTGGCTCAACCAGCGCACGGCACGGTCTCCCTGAATGCCAACGGCACCTTCACCTACACACCCGCCAATGGCTACACTGGTCCGGATGCGTTCACTTACCGGGCTAAAGACTCGACCAATCTCACCTCAGCAGTGACGACCGCCAGCATCACGGTTGAGACGGGTCCGAATGTTCCGCCGGTGGCCAATCCCGAGAGCTACGTGACCGACGAGGACACGCCGCTGAATGTCACCAAGCCCATCAACGGCGTGCTCGCCAACGATACCGATGCGGAAGAGGATCCTTTCACCGCCGTCATCGCCACGCAGCCTACGCACGGCACGATTACGCTGAATCCCAATGGCACGTTCTCCTACTCGCCGGTGGCCAATTATAACGGCCCGGACTTCTTCACCTACCGCGCCACGGATACCAAGCCGGGCGCGCCCGCCACGGTCACCATCACCGTGACCCCGGTGAATGATGCGCCGGTCTCTGTGAACGACACTTACTCCGGCGATCCCGGCGTGCCTTTTGTTGTTCCCGCTGCGCTGGGCGTGCTGGCAAATGACAGTGATGTGGATGCCGGCACCGTGCTGACCGCAGAACTGGTGGCTGCGCCGTCCAGTGGTACGCTTACCCTGGATGGAAATGGCGGCTTCACCTTCACCGCCGCTACCGGCGGCGTTTATACTTTTACCTATCGGGCGAAGGATGCGACCAGCCAGTCAGGCATCGCCACGGTGACCATCGCGCTGAATGCCGTGCCCGTCACTGCCACTGACGCTTACTCCGCCTCGGAGGACACTCCCCTCAGCCGCACTGCCGCGCAGGGTGTCCTCGCCAACGACAACGATCCTGAAGGCATGCCGCTCACGGCCGCCCTCGTCGCGAATGTGCTGCACGGCACCCTGACTCTTGGGGCAGACGGCTCTTTCGACTACACGCCAGCGTTGAACTACTTTGGCGGCGATACTTTTACTTATCGCGCGAGCGATGGCACGCGGCAGTCTGCGCCGGTCACGGTGAGTCTCACGATGGATCCCGTAAATGATGCCCCGGTCGCTGTCGCGGATACTTATGGTGTACTCGTGGATACGCCTCGCATCACCAGCGCCGCCGCCGGGGTTCTTAGCAATGACACCGATGTGGACAATTCAGACCTGGTCGCCGTGCTCGTCACTCCGCCCGTTACCGGCACGCTGGAATTCCTTGCCGACGGCTCGTTCACCTACACACCAGAGGCCGGCTTTTCCGGCACGGAATCATTCACTTACCGCGCCAGCGACGGCGTGGCGCAGTCCGGGATCGTTTCGGTCTCGCTGGATGTGACCACAGCGCAAAACACCGTCGCCATCAGTGAGATTATGTACAACCCCCCGGGTGTGGCGGGCGTGCAGGAGGAATTCATCGAAATCTACAACTACGGCGACGCGGAAATAAACCTCAGCGGCTGGCAGTTCACCAAAGGCGTGAACTACACATTCCCTGTCGGCACGCGCATCATTGGGCGTGGCTACCTCGCCATTCCCGCCAACAAGGCGGCCTTTTCTGTGAAGTATCCCGCGGTGACGGCGGTCACATCCACTGGCTGGGGTGTCCTTTCCACCCTCGGCAATGGCGGAGAAACCATCCGCCTCCGCAATGCTCTCGACGAGCAGATTGATGAGGTGAGCTACGCTGACCAGGGCGACTGGGCGGTGCGCAAGATCGTCGATGTCTGGGACGCCACCAACACGCCGGGCGCGGCACCGCAGCCGGCGGGTAATCTCGATACCGATCCCGGCCTCGAATGGGTCACAGCCGCGGATCCGGATCCGGAACTCGGGAATCAGGGAGGCTCCTCCATTCAGATCATCAACACCGGACTCTCCAACAAGGCCGGCCACAACTGGGCTGCCGCAGCGCCGACGCCCGGTGCAGCTAACACTGCCGTCGCTCAGGTGAACAGTGCGCCGCTCATCCGCGACGTCGTGCACAGCCCCGCCGTGCCGAACGCCACGCAGCAGGTCTTCGTCACTGCGCGCATCGAGGACGAACTGCCCTCGGGCTTCACCGCCCTGGTCCACTACCGCACATGGAATCAAAGCGCTGCCAGTCCTGACAGTCCGACTTTTACGGAAGTGGCGATGGCCGACAACGGTCTGCGCGGCGATGGTTCCGCCGGTGACGGCGTTTTCGGCGCGGTGATCCCTGCGCAGGCGCTCAACAAAGTTGTCGAGTTCTACGTCAGCGCCGTAGATGCGGCTGCCAATGCGCGCACCTGGCCCGCACCCACGCTCGACTTGGCCGGGGCCATTCCGGCGCAGAACGCCAATTGCCTCTATCAGGTCATCGAAGAAGTCTGGACCGACCACCGGCCGCTTTACCAGCTCGTCCTGACTGGTGCGGACTACGCGGGCTTCAACGCCGGCAGGTGGAATACCCCCAATAATCAGGCCAGCCAAAGCAATGTCGCGCCAAACTGCACGGTCATCTTCCGCCAGGGAGGCAACTTCGCTGTCCGCTACCGCAGTTCCATTCGCGCCCGCGGCAACAGCAGCCGCAGCGAAACGCCCATGAATCTCCGCATGGACATCCCCGGGGACAATCCGTGGAACGGACGCACCGCTTTCACGCTCAACTACAAGTATTCCTATAGCCAGTTCCTCGCCAGCCGTCTCTTCGAATGCGCCGGTGTGCCCTGCGAAAAAGCTGGCGTCGTCGGGATGCGGCTCAACGGTGCCAATCGCCTGCTCGATCAGAATGGCGTCCGCACTTTCGGCTACTACTGCGATCTCGTTCCCCGCGGGGGCGATACCATCAAGGAATGGTTCCCCGGCAACGACAACGGCAACGGCTATGGCAAGATCCGCGGCAACCAGCGGTGGCGAGTCTCCACCCTGCCCACCATCGGCGCAGGCGGTTACGCCGTCGGAGGCTACGTCAATGAAGGCTACTCGAAGCAAACCAATGCGGCCCAGAACGACTGGACCGACCTCCACGCATGGATGCAGAGCTTGCAGGACGCCAACAGCAACACCGACAACTTTCACACCGTCATCGCCAGCACCGTGGACATTGACGAATGGTGCCGATTCCTCGCCGTCTCGACCATCATCAACCACGGTGAAACCAACATGGCCAACGGCGACGACGACGACTACTCCGTCTATTTCGGTGCCACCGACAGGCTCTGTCGCGTCATCCCCCACGATCTCGACACCTGCTTCAACCTCAATGCCATCGGTCTCGGCGACGAAGTCGCTCCCCCCAGCACCACCATCTATCAGTGCACCGACCCGAACTATATAGATAACGCCTTCCTCCCCCAGATGGAGAAGTTCTACCGCAATCCGGTTATCGGCCGGAAGTTCAAAGCGGCGTTGCGCCACTACCTCGACACGCTGTTCATGAAGCCGAACTTCGACGCCACCGTGGATCGCCTCCTCGACAGCCAGTGGATGGGCACGCAGTTCAATCCCAACGGCGACGCCATCCGTACGCACATTAAGTCATTCCTCGATGCGCGCCGCGCCACCATCGAGACCTTCCTGCCCACCGTCTTCACCGCCGCGACGACACTCGCCGTGCAGAACGGCCTGCCGCGCAGCACCTCCGCCACGGACCTCGGCGCGCTCGGCGGAAAGATTGATCCTGCCCGCACTGCCGCAGTGAAAGTGAACGGCATCGCCGTGACGACGAATCCCTACGGCTCCACTGCCGCCACGGACAACACATGGAGCGCCGGCACTGCCGTGACATTGCAGCCTGGCATCAACACGCTCGTCATCAACGCGCACGATGAAGCCGGCGCCGTCTTCGCCACGCAGACCGTCACCATCTGGTATGACGCCCCTGGCACGAACAAGGCGGGCACCCTCGCCGCCAGCGAGACCTGGACCGCAGCGGGAGGACCTTACAACGTCACCGCCACCCTGAGTGTGCCGTCCGGCGTCGCGCTCACCATTGAGCCGGGCACCACGGTATTCCTCGCCTCCGGCGCGGGCCTCAGCGTCACCGCCGGTGGCGTGCTCAGTGCGAATGCCGGCCTCGGTCTGCCGATCACCTTCGCACGGAATCCCGGCGGCACAGGCACCTGGAACGGCATCACCATCACCGGAGCCAACGCCGTCCCCAGCGTGATCAATAACGCTATCTTCGACAACAATGGCGACACCGCAGTCCATGCCCAGAACGGCGCGAATGTCGAGTTGCACCGCCTCCGCTTCCTCAATCCCGCCGAGCCGTTCATCTCAGTGGACGCCTCCTCGTTCTACATCAGCGACTGCGTCTTCCCCTCCAGCACGGCCGGCTTCGAGCCGGTCCACGGCACCGGCGGCATCGCTGCGGGCGGTCGCGGCATCATTGAGCGCTGCTCCTTCGGCAAGACGATGGGCTACAACGACAGCATTGACTTCACCGGCGGCAACCGGCCCGGCCCCATTCTCCACATCCGCGACTGCACCTTCGCCGGCTCCGATGACGACATTCTCGATCTCGACAGCACGGACGCCTTTATCGAGCGCTGCGTCTTTATGCACGCGCACCGCAATGGCTCGCCCGACAGTGCCAGCGGCGTGTCCGGCGGCGCGGACAATGCCGACTACAGCCAGGTCACGGTCCTGAACTGCCTCTTCTACGACTGCGACAACGCCGTGACCATGAAACAGGGCAACCAACCCAACGGCAACTCCGCCGTGCTGCTCTATAATACCATCGTCCACACCACGAAGACCGGCGGCGAAGACACCGCCAGCGGCGTGGTCAACTTTGACGACGTGAATGTGGCCGGCGAAGGCCGCGGATTCCATCTCGAAGGCAACATCATCTGGGACGCCGAGAGCCTCACGCGCGACTACGTGCCTGCCAACAGCGCGCTCGTCATGGTCAACAACTGGCTGCCCGTCGCCCCGCCCGCCACCGCCACCGCCAGCGGCAACATGGTCGGCGATCCGCTGCTGAACCTCGCGCTCATCCCGGCTCCAGCCACCGCCACCATCGCTCACGTCATCGCCGCGCTCCAGCCGCAGGCCTGCTCGCCCGCTCTCGGACTCGGTGCGGACCTCGACGTCGCGCACCGCTCCATCCGCGTCAGCGCCCCGCCCGCCAGTGTGTGGCCGGCGAATGTCACGCTCACCGTCGGCCCCGGCGGCAGCTTCACTCCCACAGGCCAGGCAGCATGGGCCTACGGCTTCACCCATTATAAATACCGGCTCGATGGCGGCAGCGAGAGCGCGGAGTTTCCCATCAGCACACCGCTGGCCCTCACCGGACTCGCGCCGGGCCTGCACAGCATCGCGATCGTCGCCAAAGACGACAGCGGCGTCTGGGTGGATGGCGGCTACGTCCTCAGCTTCACCGTCGTCGCCGACGCGCCGACCGTGATCCTCAGCGAAGTGCTCGCCGCCCCCGCCGCGGGCGATGACTTCATCGAACTCCACAACTACGGCACCGCCTCCGCCAGCATCGCCGGCTGTTCCCTCTTCACCACCGACGGCCTGCCCGCCAAGCTCACCTTCGCCGCCGGCACTTCCATTCCCGCGGGCGGATATCTCCGCGTGGACGGCACCACGCTCGGCTTCAATCTCAACCGCAGCGGAGAGTCCGTCCGGTTCACTTCGCCGGGCAATGCGGAGGTTAGCAGCGTCACCTTCGGCCCGCAGATCACCGGCCTGTCCATCGCCCGCAGCGGCAACACATGGGCGCTCAGCAACCCCACGCCCGCTGCGGCCAACACCGCGGTTTGTGAACTCGGCACCGGCGCGCTCATTCGCATCAACGAGTGGATCGGCAACAATGACCTCATCGTCGCCGGTGACTTCGTGGAACTCTACAATGCCGAGAGCAAACCCGTGAGCATCGCCGGCTGGAGTGTCAGCCAGGACTTCCGCAACTTCTCTGGAGATCACACCTTCCCGCCCCTCAGCTTCCTCCCCGCCAGCGGCTTCCTGGAACTCATCGCCGACGGCATCCCCCTCTCCGGTGCCGATCACCTCAACTTCAAAGTCAGCAGCATCCACGACTCCATCGCGCTGCTCAATCCGGCGTGGACCGTTATGGATCACGTTTTCGTCCTGCCAGGAAATCCCGATGTCTCCCAGGGACGCCTCACGGATGGCGGCAGCGCCACAGGCTACCTCGCGCTGCCCACGCCCGGCTTCTCCAACAGCAGCGACCTCTCTGCTGACACCGCCGTCATGAACGGCCTGCGCATCACCGAACTCATGTATGCCCCGCCCGGCACCGGCGCGGAGTTTGTCGAGTTCAAGAACATCAGCGCAGCAGAACTCACCATCACCGGCGTCACCTTCGACAGCGGCATTACCTTCACCTTCCCCCCCACCACCGTCGCCGCCGGAGCCTACGCCGTCATCACCAACGTCACGCCCGCCGCCTTCGCCCTGCAATACCCCGGCATCACCGCCGTGCAGTGGACCGGTGGTCGTCTCGACAACAACGGCGAGAGCATCCGCATCGAGACCGGCACCTACGGGCTCGGCATTCTCGATTTCCGCTATGAGGGCGACTGGTATCCCGACACCCGCACCGGCGCATCACTGGAAATCGTAAGCCCGACTGCCGCCCGCAGCACATGGGGCGACCAGTCATCCTGGCAGCCCTGTGTGCCCACGCCTGGCGGCCCGTCCAGCTTCGGCGTCGTCGCCCCGCCGGATGGCACTATCACGATGGCAGAGGCCGCCATCCTCCACGGCTTCGTCTGCCCCGGCACTTTCGCCGCCGGCAGCATCACCCTCGCCTGGAGTAAAGTCAGTGGCCCCGGCACGGTGAATTTCACCGCTCCCGCCAACCGCGATACCGACGCTGCCTTCAGCGCTGCCGGCGTCTATGAACTCCGCCTCACCGCCACCCCGCCCGGCGGAGCACCTGATGCCAGCGACACCGTCGTTATCACGGTCACGGCCGGCACGTTTGAATCCTATGCGAATTGGACTGCCCGCACGCTCGCCGGCTACAGCGCCGCCCAGCAGGCCAAGGGCGCCGATGCTGACAACGACGGCGTGGCTAATGTCATTGAGCACGTCATGGGCACCAACCCCGCCGTCAGCACTGCCGGCCCGGCGGTCATCAATAGCGCCGGCCACCTCGCGCTTCGCTACACCGTGAGCAAGACTGCCGATCCCGCCATCCAGGTCATCCCCCAGATAAGCACTGCCTTCGGCACGTGGCTGAACGGCCCGGCGGTCATCACCGACACCATCACCGCAGATTCCCCCGCCGCCGCCACGCATACCGCCGCCGACAACGCCCTTCTCGGCACCGGTCCGACGAAATTCATGCGCCTCAAAGTCATCTGTCCTTGAGTCTGGTGCCCGCGCCGATGCTCGTCTCCCCCTGCTGGTGACCGTGCATCGGCTGCTCACTCTCCGTTCTCCAGTGATCCCGGCTGCGGAAACCCGGGCCGAAGCAGAGCCCGGGGTTGCCTCCGGGCCATCCCGGACTTTGCTCAGCGGATGCCACCGCCAGATGCTCCCAGCCCCGACGAACTCCGCGCTCTCGCCCACAAGGTAATGGCCGATGCAAAATTCCCCATGCTTGCGACCGTTGATGGCATTCAGCCGCGTCTGCGTCCGGTGTCACCGGTCAAAGTGGACGGCTTCACCATCTATGTCGCGAATCTGCGCAGCTATGGAAAAACTGCGGAGATCGCGGCGAATCCACAAGTCGAGTTGTGCTACCTGGATTCTGCACATGACCAGGTGCGCATCACCGGCATCGCGGAAGCAGTGACCGAAGCAGAAGTGCTGGCGGACATTTGGAACACCAACCCGCTGCTGCGCCGCTACCTTGGAACTCCGGAAAATCCTGCGCTGATCGTTTATCGTATTCTTCCACAGCGAGTCCGATACATGAAGGAATGGGCGCTGGAATATTTTGAGGTGAGCCCCGGATTGATTGAAACAGGAAACTGAGGGCACGTGAGGATTAACCTCGTCATCCTTGCGTCCGGAAGGTGGCTTTCCATCGTTCCGTCTCCCCATGCCCGCCAAATCAGGAAAGAAAAAGCCCGCCACTAAACCAGCGCCATCCGCCCCTGCGGATGTTGTTCAAATTCGCGGCGCGCGGCAAAACAATCTCAAGGGTATTGATCTCGATCTGCCGCTGGGAAAGCTGAACGTCATCACCGGGCCGAGCGGCAGCGGGAAGTCGTCGCTCGCGTTTCAGACGATCTATGCGGAGGGCCAGCGGC
>JANOZA010000262.1:0-9363 GCA_031429155.1 Verrucomicrobiota bacterium
CACCGCGACGAGACGATCCAGCTTACGGAGGAGATTGGTGTCGTTGGTGCGGTCGCAGGGGTGGAACTCGACGAGCGGATTGTCGTCCACAAAATCGTAGAGTCGCCGCGTGCCGTTCACGAAGCTGGTGATCGTTCGCCCCGGGTGGACGGCCTTGTGGCGATTCGTCACCACTCCGCCCTCGATGAGCGGAATCAGACCGTCGGAGAACATTTCCGTGTGGACGCCGAGTTCGTGTTTGTCACCGAGCCGCGAGAGTACCGCGTTCGGGATCGCGCCGATGCCCGTTTGCAGTGTGGCACCGTCTTCGATGAGACCGGCAATGATTTCGCCGATGCGTGCCGTCTCCGGCGTTTCCTTCTCAGTCGGATGTTCCCACAGCGGACGGTTGGTGCGGATGAAGGCATCAATGCGTGCCAGCGGCAGCATCGTGGCGCCATGCGTGCGCGGCATCTGATCGTTGATCTCGGCGATGATCAGCCGCGCGCTGTCCACCGCCGACCGCGCGGCATCCACCGAGGTGCCCAGCGAGCAAATCCCGTGACGATCCGGCGGCGACACCTGCACCAGCGCCACGTCCAGCGGCATCGTCCCGCTGCGAAACAGCCCCGGAATGTCCGACAGAAAGACCGGAATGAAATCCGCCCGGCCCGCCGCAATCGCCTCCCGCACCGGTGCCCCGGCAAAGAACGAAACCGACCGAATGCGCCCCGCCATTCCCGGTTCCACGAAAGGTGCCGGTCCAGTCGTGTGCAGATGGCAAAGCTCCACGTTTTCCAAATCCGTCCGCGCGCACAACGCCTCCACCAGCGGCGTCGGCGTCGCCGCAGCCCCGTGCAGGAAAACCCTCATGCCGCCCGCGATCCCGCGCACTGCCTCCTCAGCGGAGACGGCACGGGATTTCCACGAAGAAATGTCAAAGCTCCCAATCATCCCACACCAAAGCCGGGACTGTGCCAGCCGTCAAACTCGTGCCGCCTTCCAGTGAATCTCGCATTGAAGGAGGATTCGTGCGCCATTTTTAGGAACAGAAGTGGCTACCTCGTAAGGATTCGAACCTTAACAAAGGGTACCAAAAACCCTTGTGCTACCATTACACCACGAGGCAACAGTCTCCGGGAAAACCGGGCGGCATTCTTAGAGGCAAGTTTGAGGCTTGCAAGTGGCGGGAGGAATTATTTCCAATGGGGCCGGAAGGAGATGAGTGGCTTCCATTCCCGGGGCACAAAAAACCCGCGGCAGCGCTGGGGGCTGACGCGGGCTGAGTGGGTGGCGAACGGTGGCCGCGATCAGTTGGTGGCGGTGCGTTCGAGGGAAGTGCCGGCTTTTTGCATATCGCGGCCGACGCCTTCCATGGTGTTGCAGGAGGAGAGGACGAGGGTGGTGAGGGCGGCGATGAGGAGGGCGATGAGTTTCATGGTTGGTGGATTTGGTTGTGGCCGGGGTCTCCCGGCGGTGGAGATGGTATCTACCCTGGTCGCGGATGCAACTTTCAGATGATGGCGGGCCAAAATGGATTACAGAGCCGGATGATTCTTCGCCTGCTTTTGCTTATCCTCTCCGTGCTGCCCGCCGTCGCTGCGGGGTCGCCGCCGAATGTGGTCATCATTTTCTGCGACGACATGGGCTATGGGGACATTGGGCCGTTCGGGGAGAAGAAGTGGAAGACGCCGAATCTGGACCGTATGGCGGCGGAGGGACGGAAGTTCAGCCGGTTTTATGTCAGCAGTGCGGTGTGTTCGGCAAGCCGGTCGGCGCTGATGACGGGCTGCATGCACAGCCGGGTGAGTATTCACGGGGCATTGAGCCCGCAGTCGAAGGAGGGGCTGAATCCGGCGGAGACGACGATCGCGGAAATGCTGAAGGCTAAGGGGTATGCGACGGCGATTTTCGGAAAGTGGCATCTGGGGCGTCCGGCGTCGCTGTTGCCGCTGCAGCAGGGGTTTGATGAGTTTTTCGGGCTGCCGTATTCCGGTGATATGTGGCCGAAGCACCCGGTGGCACCGTTGGCCTTTCCTCCGCTGCCGCTCATCGAGGGCGATAAGGTGCTGCGCATACTGGAGGATCAGAGCGACCTGACGGCGCAGATCACGGAGCGCGCCGTCGGTTTTATTGAGCGGAACAAGGAGCGTCCGTTTTTCCTCTATGTGCCGCATCCGCAGCCGCACGTGCCGCTGTATTGCAGCGCGCGGTTTCATGGAAAGTCCGGCGCTGGGCTGTATGGCGATGTGATCGAGGAGCTGGACTGGAGCGCTGGCGAAATACTGGCCGCTTTGAAAAAACATGGGCTGGATGAGCGGACGCTGGTCCTCTTCACCTCCGATAATGGCCCGTGGCTGAGCTACGGCGATCACGCAGGGAGCGCGGGGCCGCTGCGGGAGGGGAAGGGGACTTCGTGGGAGGGCGGGATTCGCGTGCCGTGCCTGATGCGCTGGCCGGGGACCATCCCGGCAGGCACCGAGTGCCGGGAAATGGCGGGGACGTTCGACATGTTGCCGACGCTGGCGACCATGACAGGGGCGGCGCTGCCGGCGGCGAAGATTGACGGCAAGGACATCAGCAGGTTGGTGAAGGGTGGGGCGGAGGAGAAAACGCCCCACGAAACGATTTTCATCCGCTACGACGGGAACGAACTTCAGGCGGTGATCGGGCGGCAGTATAAGTTGCTGCTGCCGCACAGCTATAGGACGCTGGGGGATCAGCCGAAGGCGAAGGACGGCATCCCGGTGAAAAATGGCACGGCGAAAGTGGTGAAGTCGGAACTCTACGATCTCATTAGTGACCCTGGGGAGCGGAAGGACGTGAGCGGGCAGCACCCGGAAGTGGTGGAAAAGATGCTGGCGCTGGCGGAAACCGACCGGAAGGTGCTGGGGGACGAGAGCAAACGTATAAAAGGCGCGGAGAACCGTCCGGTGGGAAAAGCGGTGGAAGATTAACTCCCCGCACCCGCGGATGTCCCTTCTTTTCTGTCCGCGGTTGTATTGTAGATTGAACGGCGGCGCTATTCGCGCATCTAATCCCTACGCAACTACTGCAATTCCCCACACCCCAACCGCACTGACCTTATGAAAATGATCCAACGCAAGCCGGCGAGACCGCGCGGCTTTACTCTCATGGAACTCCTCCTCGTGCTGGCCATCATCGGCCTGCTCATGGGAGGAGTCGCCGTCGGCTACAGTTCCATCATGGACCAAGGCCGCAAGACTAAGATGGAAGCGAACATTGGCACGCTGGTGAGCTACATCCAAATGTACACCGTGAAGAACAACGGCTCCCCGCCGTCGGCCGCGACTGGACTGCGGGCGCTGGTGACCAAGCGCATTCTCACGGACGAAGGCCTCCTCACCGACCCGTGGGGCGAGGCTGTAGTATATAAAGTCGGCACCAACCTCCGCGCCAAGCACGAGAAATTCGAAATTTTCTCCAAAGGCCCCGACAAAATCGCGGACAATGAGGACGACATCGGCAACTGGGCCGACTAATTGGGCACCTGCCGGCATCGGCGGACCGCTTTTTAACCAACCGGATGACCATGAACCGCCGAGCTTTCACCCTCATGGAGATGCTGATCGTGCTCGCGATCATCAGTCTCGTGTTTGCGGGCTCCTATATGGGAATGGCGGCGGTGAATGATGAGCGGGCGCTGCAAAAGCCCTACATAGATCTCCGCAGTATGGCCAAAACCGCCTGGCAGCGGGCGATGCACGAGCAGCGCGCATGGCAGATCCGGTTTTACCCCGATCGATTCGTCCTGGAGCCGAGGCTCGCGCTGAATGCGGACGACCAGAAGATGTTCCGTGAAGCCGACAAGGCGATGGGGCGCGGCTCAGGCGTGGATACGGTGCAGGTGGGCGAAGGCATTATGCTGGAAGTGCGCCACTGGGGCGCGAAGGGTTGGATGCAGCCCAAAGGCGATCAGGTGGTGGCTTGGGTCTTCGAGCACAGCGGGTTGTGCGAGCCGATCAGCGTGCGCTTCACCAGTGAGCACGGCACCGCCGGGGCGCAGTTCGATCCCCTGACGGCGAGTGTGAAAGAGGAAATCTTTGATCGCGACGGACAATGAAAAATCACCACACAGCGCCGGCGCGTTCCGGCATGGTCATCATGGAAGTCCTCTGTGCGCTGCTGGTCTTCGGCATGGCGGCAGTGGGTCTCATGCGGGCGATCACCGTCTCCGCTCAGTCCGCCGTGGTGGCGCAGCAGGAATTGCGGATGCTGCTGCGGCTCCAGAGCACGCTCAATGAGACGAGCAAGTATTCCAAAATTGAGCAACTTTACGAAGATAAGCCGATAAACGTCACCGACCCCGATGAACTCGGCGTGTGGACGCGCACGGAGATCATCAAGCTGGAGGATATCACCACGGAGATAGACAAGCAGCCAGTCAACGACATGTACCGGATCGTCGTGACCGCTTTCTATGACAACTTCGGTCAGACGGGCGAGATGACGGCGGAAACGATTCGCTACGCCAAGCTCTATTCAGCCACCGGAGCCGCTGCCGGCAGTGTTCCCTCTATTCCACAACCCCGATGAAAACGGTGACTGAAAATTTTCCGACAGAGCACAAACGCCGGTCACTAACCGCTGCGGCGGGTGGCTTTACGCTCGTGGAGATTCTCCTCGGGCTTGCGCTGATCGGGATGCTGGCCGGTGGCATCTTTGCGGTGCAGCGCGGGGCTCTGCAGGTGAGCACCGAGGTGGTGAAGAGTGAAACGCAGACTCTGAAGGTCCATAGTTTTTGCGAACTGCTGCGGCGGAATTTCGAACAGATGCCGGGCAACTCGAAGGTGAATCTTCAGTTCTACGGCGGCTCCGGCTCGGATATGTCGGAGGTCGCTTTCACCGATTACCCGCTGGCCTTCACCTGGCCTGGCGTCTCGGCAGGCGCGAAGACCGTCATCTTCCGTACGGAGCGGTCCGTGGGCATCGGCCTTCAGGCGGCGATTCTCTACCTCGATGAGGAGCAGGCTGCCGAATGGCAAAAGGGCGGAACCTTTGATGAAGGGAAAATCCTCGGACGGATCACCATCATGGACGGCATTTCGCTGCTGAACTGGCGTTTCCTCGATGAATCCAAGGACGAGTATGTTGAGGAATGGCCGCTCACCAATACCCGGAGGCCCACGATGGTGGAAATGACGCTGCAATTCATGGACGGCAGCGATCCCGTGAAACTCATCTTCTGGATCCCCACGATGGCGAATCCTCAGCAGTTCACGCAGTTCGGGAACCAGGCCGGCGGTGCCGGAGCGGGCATCCCCGGCGGGGCAATTCCCGGCGGGGCAATTCCCGGAGTCGGCGGCCCCGGCGGCGGCAAGCCCGGCGGAGGAGCACAGGGTGGTGGCAGGCCCGGAGGTGGGAGGCCCGGAGGTGGCAGACCCGACGCAGGAGTATCCGGAGGATTCGCCCCCGGCGTTGGCAGGCCCGGCGGTGGTGGAGGTGGCCGTCCGCCAGGCGGGGGTGGTGGAAGGTAGGCTGTCCGCAAGGCTGCTCCCAAAGTCACACATTCAAGATTGAACATCTCATTCCAGGCATCGAAAGCACTTTCCCGATCCCCCATGACCCCTCCTTCCCCCGGCATCACCTCGCGCCGCCATTCCATGGCAGGCTCGGCGTTGATCATGGTCATCTGGCTGATCGCTATGCTGGGGATGATCGTGTATGCGATGCACGCCATTATTTCGCAGGACATGAGTCTGACGATCGCTCAAAAGCAGGCATTCCGGGCGCGGCAGGTGGCGGAAATGGGCATCAACTGGGCCATGAATCCCGCGATCAAGAAGTACGACCGTGAGCTTTTGGAGCAGACGCTCAAGGAAGACGGCGCCACCTTTGTCGCCAGAATCCGTGGCGAAGGCGGGCGGATGAACATCAATGCGCTGCTCCAGGGTAAAGAGGCGGAGCGGACATTCATCACCACGCTTTTTGCCCTTTGGGGTGTGTCGAATGACTCTGCCGACACTCTTTTCGACCGCATGGTGGACTGGGTGGATGCTGACAGCACCACCACCGGCATCCACGGCTGGGAAAAAGACGACTATGCGGGCATGTACGGCGAGACGACACCGTATCCGTTCGACCGGCCTTTCTACAACCTTGAGGAATTGCTGCTTGTCCCCGGATTCGACGAAGTCGTCGCGAAACTGCCGGACTGGCGGGATTATTTCACGATCTACAGCACCGGCAAAGCCGTGGATGTGAATGCTGCTGAAGCTAAAGTTTTGGCCACGGTGCTCATCGCGGCACAGGGTGAACCGGATGTGGATGACCTTGAGCGGGCGATTGAGAAAGCCCAGGAATTTGTCACCCTGCGCTGGGGGGCTGACGGTATTGAGGACACCGAGGACGATGATGAGAAAATGGACGCCACCGCATTTTTCGGGTCAGTCGGCTACACTCCGGACCCGAGCGAGCCCAATGGGCCCGCCACCTACTTCGGCGGCAACGATCAGACGACGCACATTGATTGCGTAGCGACGGTTGGCGATTACCGGAAACGCGTGGTACTGATCGTGCGCGGTCGGACCGGAACGCCGCAAATACTCACCCGGGAAGAAGTCCCGCTTTTCGAATAGATGAAATCCCCCAGTAACAACCCAGAGGCGGGCATTTGCCTTCCAGGAGAACAGACGTGGGAGTTGTGGAAACACACCTCCAGCGGCTGGCAGATGGCCCAGTCAGCACCTGCCGGAGAGGAGAACGGTCCGGCCTTCTTCAAGACCGCCGGCGTTTTTGGCTACCCCGTCAGCGCCGCGTTTGCCGTGCCTGTCCGCGCCGCCACTGCGGATGCGGAGATGCTGCCGGACCTTATCGAATTCCAGCTCGAAAAGCAGGGGCTCAAACCGGAGACTCCGGTGGGCAGGCTCATTGACTGGCGGGCGGTGGAGCGGGAGGAATCCCGCACGCTCGTTCTCGCCAGCGTGCTCAATCCGCAGATGGCCGATGACCTCCCGCGCGAGGCGCCGCAGCGTTTCGAGATTTCGCCCTACTTGTTCTACCTCCCGGATAATCACCTCGTCATTTGGAAAGAGCTGGGACGTCTCGTTTTCTGTGTCACGCGGGGTGATCAGCCGGTTTATTACCATGCCCTGAGCACGCCCTCGCTGACCCCCGGCACGGCGGCGGAAATCGAGCAACTCCTGATGCCGCTCTACACGCAGGACATTATCCAGCAGATCAGTGGTATCGTGTTGTGGACGGATGCTGTCGAGCACGGTGCAGCGGACGAGTTGAGCCGGACGTTTGGAGCCAAAGTCCGCAGCGAACACCGGCCTAAGCCGACGCTTCCCCAGGAGTCCTCCAGCATTGAGCCCGTCTCGGTCGCGATGGGCAAAATCCGCGCGGCGAGAATGCGGCGCGTTCGCAACGTCGTCCTGCTCTGCCTCATTGGTTATCTCGCCGTGCCGGCTTTCTTCGCGGTCCGGTATTACCTCGCCAAGCAGGACGTGGACGTCCTCAAGCGGAAGGTGAACACCATGCAGGTGCAGTATGGTGGTGTGGCGGCCACTCTCAGGCAGGCGACCATCATGGACGCCGCCGTCAATCCCGCCAAGTTTCCCATCGAACTGCTCAACCAGGTGATCACCCCGCTTTACCAGCCGAACAGTCAGGCGCGGCTCTTGAGCATTGAGATCGAGCGCAAGGTGCCCGATGTCGGTCCACAGACTGCCAGCATCGCCATCAAGGGCGAGTCCAATGCGAAGAACACGCAGGCGGCCACGCTCTACGCCACCCGGATCAAGAACAATACCGCCCTCAAGGAATTCACCTGGGATCCACCCAAGGTGGAGGCGGGGAAACAGGATGCCTTTGGCGAAATGGTCGTCCCTTTCCAGATCAACGGAACCCTCAAACCCACCGAAGATGCCCCAGTTGAATAACAGCGAGAAGCGCCTGCTCCTCATTCTCGGAACCGTTGCCTTTCTCGCGGCCAACGTCTTCGGCTACTTGATGGTGTCGGCATTCATGAAGGGCCTGGCTGCCGAGGAGGTGAAACTCAAGAAACGGCTGAATGATCCCGACGGGCTGGAGGACGCCAAATCGAAGGCCGCACTGGCTGATGAGACCCGGCAGTGGATTGACGACCACCTAAAAGCCCCGCTGAGCGAGGAGGACCGGGAAACTTTTCTCGACGGCATCATCAATACCACCCTCACCCAGGGGCTGGATATTGAGTTGAGCAAGAGTTCCACCCTTCCGACCATCTTCGGCGAGCACTTCGTCAAAAGCCGGTTCCGGACGAATGCGAAGGGGCCTTGGCCGGACGTGAAGGAATTCATTTACCGCCTGCAAAAGCCGGATGAGTTCCGTTTCGTCCCCCGGCTCACCTTGCTCCCCCGGAAGAACGAACTGGATGACGCCGTCCAGCTCGTGGAGGTCTCTCTGGAGATCGAAAAGTGGTGGCCGAAACCGGACAACTACAACGATGACAACACCGCTCCTGCGGAAATTGAACAACCCGCCGGGGAAACTGTCCAACCTCCCGCCGCCGCCACCGCTGCCGTCCCTCCGGCGCCAGTCGCGCCTGGTGATACCCCTGCTCCCGCCGTCCCCACTACTCCTTCCGCCGAAACTTCTCCCGCCGTGGTAACGCCGCCCGCGCCCCCGGTCACTCCCGCTCCTGATTCTAATTAGCCAACCATATGAAAACGAACCGACTCATCTATTCGCTGCTCACTCTGGCAGGCTCTGTCGTCTTCACGGCCCCCGCCCTTGCCGAAACCAAAGAAGCCGAGCCTGAATCCGGACTCGCGCGGAAGGAATTCCCGCTCTCCCGCTACGCCCACCTCGACAAGAAGAGCCCGTTCGAGTTCGATCCGCCCCCGGAGAAGCCGCCGGTAGGCCCTGATGTTTTTGAAGGAGTCTCGCTGGCTGGCTATTGCGGCTCCGGGAAATCGCTGACCGTTTATATTTTTGAAGGGGTCAAAGAGAAAAAGCGGGTCACTGTCTATGGCGACGCCTCGCCGTTCAAGAAGCGCGACACCAGTGGCTTTCGCATCCTCGCCCTCAACGCAGGGAAGACACTGAAAAAAACTACGGTCACGCTGGAAAGAGGCGGTGTGCAGAAGGAAATCAAATTTGATGACGAGACCCTTCTTTCCAAAGGCTCCGCGCCTGGCGGCAAGAACATCCAGATGGTCCCTGGTCCCAACGGCACGATGGTGCCGCGCACGATCGTGCCGCGCCCCAGCAACGCACCCGGCGGCCAGAATCAGCAGGCATACCAAGCACCCGCGCCTTTCGTGATGGGCCAGGCCGGCGGCGGACAGCAGCAGCAGCAGGGCAATCAGGTCGGGGGTAATGGGAATGGCCTCCAACTACAGAATGCCCAGGGGCAGCCCGCCGCGCTGAACATGAGCA
>JANOZA010000263.1:0-3362 GCA_031429155.1 Verrucomicrobiota bacterium
GCTGCCGGCATCCGCAGGCACAGGGGCTCCGCCGAAGACAGAGAGCATCCCGCGCGGCACTTCATCGCCGGGGTCTTTGGGCTCACCCTTCTTTTGAAGCAGCGCATTCACCGGTTTCGCCTCCGCCATGGCGAGAGCCCAGTCGGTCGCCGGTTCCCGCTGAGCGGTGGAGGCGCGCACATTCGCCGCGGCCTCCTGCGCTGCAGCGAGCGGGCGCTGGCGGTCCAGCAGAGGAGCGAGAGAAGGGCGGCGTTCCAGTTTCCATGCAACACCATCGCCGCCGGGATCAATCTCCGACACCGCAAGGCGCACGCTGACGCTTCCCGCGATCAAACTGTGCCATGCCACCGCGATGCCTCCGCGCGGCCCCGGATGCAGGGCCGTGCTGCGGGGCGGCATGGTGAGCGTTTGGTATTTCACCGGCTCCGGGCGGGTGTTGATGAGAAGCGACGGCCACAGTTCCATGCCCCGCCAGCTCGCAAGTCCCGGGGTCTTTTCAAACTCCCGCTCAAAGTGCGCACACAGCCGCGGCGCCTGGTCCACACTGAACACCGACCACTCCGCGGCGGGCTTTTCGGGATTGTCCGCGAAGCCACTCGCCAGACTCCACGTTCGCTTTTCGCTCTCCGTTTCGGTGATGACCCAATCCACGCCCGTCGCATCCGCTCCGTGATTTTCGCGCGGCAGCACGGAAAGTTGCAGCGTCTCTCCCTGCGTCAGCGTCAACGTGCCCGCTGTCCCTTCCGGCGGCCATACCGCGGCAGCGCCGGGTGCCAACACTCCTTCCGCGATCAGCGTGACGGGCGAAGCCGCGAATTCCGCTGCCATTGCCGCGAGCGCCGCTTCGCGCTCTTTTACCGCAGCATCCGCCGCCGCCATTTCTGCGTCCCATTTCTTCCGCGCGCCCAGCGCTTCGCCCGACTGAATGGCCACGAGGTCACGCGGCCTTGGCGTTTTCTCGCATCCCGTGAACGGAAACCGCGTGCTCTGCAGGATGCCGTAGAGCGCGTAATAGTCGCGCTGCGATACCGGATCATACTTGTGATCATGGCAGCGCGCGCAGCCGAGCGTCAGGCCCATGAAGGACTTCCCCAGAGTGTCTATCGTGTCCTCGTAGGTGAGGTGCATGTCCTGCTCGATGTTGAACCCGAAACGCCGGGCGATGGCGAGAAAGCCGGTGGCGACGGTCTTCTCCGCCGCTCGATCCGGCGGGTCACCTGCTGACAGGAGGTCGCCGGCGATTTGCCAGCGCACGAACTCATCATAAGGCAGGTCGTCGTTGAATGCCTTGATCACCCAGTTCCGATAGCGCCATGCGTGCGGCATTGGAACGTCCGCCGTCTCGCCCGCGGTGTCGGCATAGCGGACGACATCGAGCCACTCGCGGCCCCACTTTTCACCATAGGCGGGAGACGCGAGGAGACGGTCCACCACGGCTGGGAGATCAGAGACGGTGAAGGATTCCACCTCCTCCGGAGTCGGCGGCAGGCCAGTGAGATCATAAGTCACGCGGCGAAGCAGCGTGCGTGGATCAGCTGCCGGCGCAGGCTGCCGGCCGGCTTTCTCCAGCGCGGCGAGGTAGAAGCGATCAATGTCGGTCTTCGCCCACGCGGTATCCTTCACCGCCGGCGGCGGAGCCGTGGTCAGCGGCTGAAAGGCCCAGTGTGGCGGCGTGTCCGCAGCGCTGAGGAGCAGCGGCAGGCTCGCGAGGACGATGACAGTTCGATAACGCATGGAATGAACCGCGGGCCTTTAGAGGTTCACAGCGTACCCGCCTCGATCTCCTCCAGATAGATAAACTCCGGGGACTTGACGCCGGCCTCTGCTCTGATCCTGACCAGCGCAGGCGACTCAAAAAACCGCCGGGCATCATCCAGCGAAGTCCACGCCGAGAAGTGGACGATCCTGTTCGCGTCGTGCTGATACTTGAGAACCTGATAGGACCGCTCCCCAGCGTCCCGGCGCATAGCTGCAGCACCATCGAACACCGCCTTCCATGCGGGGTAGTCGGCGACTTCGTGAATGATGAGGACGTATGGCATGGGCGGCTGGTTCATGGTAAGCCGGTATCACTTTTTGGAAACCTTCGCCATCACTTCCGCCAGCGTCACCTCCGCACCGCTGCGGCGTTTGCTTTCGTCGGCGGCTTCCATGAGCGCGTAGATTTCCAGCGTCTCCGCCTCGGACACCGGCGACTTCCCGCTGTGAAAAAACGCCGCGACCTCCTTCACCAGCGGCTCGTAGCCATCGAACTGCCCCGCCGCGCCCTCGCCTTTCTCGCCGGTGACTTTCGCACTGTAGCCCGTGCCTTCGCGAAAGACCCCCGTGCGGCCGTCCTTCCATGTCACCGTCACTTCGATCTTCCCCTCCGCCGTCGTGCCGCGCTTCACTTTCTCCGCGCCCGGCCCCATCAGCGTGACTAGCGATTCCACCCCGTGAATGCCATACCAGAAAAGATCCGGATGCGTCGCCTCAATGTGCGCCGGGCTGATCGTCTCCGCGCGCAGCACCTTGCCCAGCGAGCCGTTGCGCGCCTCCTGCGTGGCTTTGGCAAAGCGCAGCGCCGACGAAGAAAACACCGGCACGCCTGCCGCCTTCGCTTCCTGGAAAATCGTCACCACATCCGCCAGCGACGCCGCGACCGGCTTATCAATGAACACCCGCTTCTTCGCCTTCAGGCACGGACGCAACTGCTCCAGATGCACCCGCCCGTCATTCGTCTCCAGCAGCACCGCATCCACTTTTGTCAGGAGCACCTCGATGGAATCCACGATCTCCACGCCCATCTCCTTCATCTTCGCCGTGTATTCCGGCACCCGCGAAACACTGGCCACAATGTCAGGACTCCCCTGCGGAAAAGCCGCCACCACTTTGCATCCGTACTCCGCCCCGGCCGGCCGCGGCGTGTTGAGGATCGCCGTGAACTCAATGGCGTGCGAAGTATCCAGCCCGATGACCCCCACCCGCAGCGGCTCCGCAGCACGCGACTCACCCGTGATGGATAGCAATAGCGGCGCGAACAGGGAAAGAAAGTGGCGGACAGTTCTCATAGTCCAAGCCTCTCGTCCCGGGCACGGAGTTTCTTTCAGAAACATGCACGAGAGACGCCCACAGAGCGCCAGCCCAGTCCACCTCCGCACCCTCACGCGAAATTGTTCACAACAAATCTTGACGCTTCCCATCACCTCCGTGTAAATCACACCCATGCGCCCTTGCTCCTGTCCCGCTTCCATCGCCCTCCGCTCGTCGGAGCGTCGGAGCGTCGGAGCGTCGGAGCGTCGGAGCGTCGGAGCGTCGGAGCGTCGGAGCGTCGGAGCGTCGGAGCGTCGGAGCGTCGGAGCGTCGGAGCGTCGGAGCGTCGG
>JANOZA010000264.1:0-9801 GCA_031429155.1 Verrucomicrobiota bacterium
GCTTCTCTGTCCTGCAGTCCTCGCCGGTCGCGTCCCGGATCAAGTTAAATTCATTCTCGCCGTTCTCTCCCGGGAGGTCGGCTCGAAACGCAGGGATATCGTCGTTCTTCTAGTGTAGCCCGACGGTATGCGGCTTGAGCACCGCGACGGAGTGGCAAAGGTTCAGTTCGAAGCTCTGCCGGAATCGGTGGGGAAGCAGTTCGCTTTTGACCCGGACAAGGCGGGGCAGTTCCGGGAGGAAAAGGAAGCTGAGCGCGCGGTCAGGGCTGCGGCAGACCAGAAGGCTCGTGTCGAAGGCCTGCTGCTCCAGCGCAGGGCACAGCAGGACTTGGATGTGGCGAAAGGGCGTGAAGAGTTTTACCGGCTGCTTGAGTCCGGCGAATACAGTTTTCCGCAGCTCGACAAGGTGCTGCGGGATAGCATCGCCGACCTCAAAGCTGCGGGGCGCAAGGATCTGGCGGCGGAGCTGGAAAGTGATCGGAAGATGCTCCGGGAGCGCGAGTTGACGCGTCCCGGCGAAAACGCGCGCAAGGAGAAGAACCTTCTTCTCGCGCGCATTCGGGATCTGGAAAACGAAGTGGCGCAGATCAACAATGCTCCTCAACCGGTGGAAGTGTTCTACGAGACCGGAGTGATCCCGATCTTTGTGGATCGCCCTATCATTATTAGCGGTCCGCCCTGCGAAAAACCTCACCCGCAACCCCCGTCCTGCCCTCCGACAGTCCGCCCGGTAAATCCTGGCCTGCCGAACCCTCCGGCAACCCGGCCAGTCGGTCCGGTGATGCCGAGTCCTCCGGCATTCCGGCCAGTAAGTCCGGTAATCCCGACTCCGCCCCATTCTCCGCGCCCGTCGCTGCCAGTGATTCCTTCGCAGCCGACGATGCCGACGCGCGTTTCCATGCCGTCCAGTGGAGCCCAGCAGTTCGGCGCGCACCTTTGGAAATAGTAACCCTGTATTATCGGATGGGCTGACTGGAACGTGGCGCGGCTGTCTCAGCCGCACCGGGAAACACTCCACTCCCCGCTCGGCATACGGTCACCCGCCGGGTGAATGGCCGACGGCAATGGATTTGGGGCATCCATGGGTTCGGCCGAGACAGCCGAACCACATTTTCGCGCACGCCATCCGATCGTATAGGATGATGCGCGGTGACGCTCTTGGCTCCAGGGTTGCACAAGGGGCGGGCGGAATCCAGACTCGCCGACTTTCCATGGCCCGACATTATCTTTTGCCCTCTCTCCTCCTGCTTGCACTTTCCGGCTGCACCGTGAATCCGCCGGCTTCCCGCATGGGCGAAGCCGCGGTGCCGTCCCCGGCGGCATGGTCAGCTACGAGGGAAGCAAAGGCCGGCGTGGATGCCGACTGGGTCGCACACATGGGCAGCCCGCGGCTCACCGCCCTGGTGCGCGAAGCCGTGGCCAACAATCCCGACATGAAGATCGCCGCAGCCCGGGTGGAGCAGACGCGCACGCTCATCAAATCCGCCTCCGCTGGTGCGCGCCCGAAGCTGGACCTCACCATCAACGGCAACGAATCGCAGCGAAACTTCGTGGGCTTCCCCATCCCTGGTGGCACTGGCGAAGTCTCCAAAGTGACGAGCGAGTTCTATCAATTGACCTTCGTCCCCGAATGGGAACTCGACGTCTGGGGGCGTTACCGCGCGGCCACGGGAGCCGCTATAGCCGCCACCCAGGCCGCGCTGCAGGACGAGCGCGCCGCGCGTGCCGCCATCGCCGCCCAGACGGCCCGCGCATGGCTGGCACTCATTGAGGCCAATGAGCAAATGGATCTCGCCGAAGAGGCCATCAAAGCCTACCAGGACACGGAGAAATCGCTGGAGGAAAGATTTCGTACCGGGCAGGCCGGCGATCAGGGCGGGCTGGGCGCGCAGTTGCGTCTCGCCCGCAGCGACATCCAGACGGCGCGGGCTGCGCTCGAACAACGCCGGGAAATCCAGGGCCAGGCTGCGCGGGCACTTGAGGTGCTGCTCGGACGTTATCCTCAGGGCGAGCGCCACCACGGCGAACGCCTGCCGGCCCTCACTTCTCCGCCGCCCGCCGGGCTGCCGTCGGAACTGCTCCTGCGCCGTCCGGACATCCTCGCGGCGGAGCGCAGATTTGCTGCGCAGGGGATGCGGCAGAAAGAAGCGCGCCGCGCCGTTTGGCCCAGTTTCAAACTAACCGGCAGCGCGGGCACCAGCACCGCCGGCCTCGGCAGTCTGCTCGCCAGTGACTTCGGCGTGTGGAGTTTCGGCGCCAGGATTTTCGAACCCATCCTCACCGGCGGACTCATTCCCGCCGAGATTCGCAAACGCAACGCCGAGGAGGCGGAAGCCCTCGCCGTTCTTCAGAAGACCGTGCTGAAAGCCTTTGGCGAAGTGGAGAATGCTCTGGAGGCCGAGCAACTCCTGCGCCGCCGCGAGGAGGCACTCTCCGAAGCCACGCGACTCGCCGGCGACGCCGACAGCGAAGCCCGCGCCAACTTCCGCCAGGGGCTCGGTGACATCCTTACTGTCCTCGTCACGCAGCAGCGCGCGATCCAGACCCGCAGTGCCCTCGCGGCTGTCCGTCGTCTGCGCCTCGACAACCGCGTCGCCCTCCATCTCGCCCTCGGCGGCGACTTTCGCGTGCATTGATCCGAATTCAGGCTTCTTACTGCACTATGGATGTTTATGTGATGAAGGACGGTCAGCGTCGCGGCCCCTACCAGCCGTTTCGCCTCACCGAAATGCTGGAAGACGGGGAACTCACGCCACTCGATATGGTGTGGCACGAGGGCATGGAGAAATGGCTGCCGCTTCAGGATGCGGAATCGCTGCGGGTGGTGCTGCGCAAGGGCACCGCGCCGGTCGTGCCGGACAGCGACGACCCCGTTCTTCCTCCGCCGCTCCCGGGCAAGGCTGCGCCGGTGGAGTTGACGCTCGCGCTGCTGCGCCAGCGTCGCGGTCTCGGCTGGCGAAGGTTCTTTGCCAGGCAGATTGACCACACGCTTGCCATCGCGATCACCGCCGTGGTGGCCACCAGCTTCGGCTGGACGGACATGTGGATGATTTATCTGCCTGACTCTCTTCTCTTCGTGCTCGCGCCGGCGCTGCTGTGGATTCTTCCGGAAGCCGTGCTGCTGAGCCTTTGGGGCACCACGCCGGGCCGGCTCGTGCTGGGGGTGAAAGTTCTGGATGTGAATGGCACGCCGCCCGCGTTTGGCCGCGCTTTGAAAAGATCGGTGCTCGTGTGGGCCGGTGGCTTCGGGTTCGGGCTTCCCATCCTCGCGATCCTGCCGGTCGCGCAGTGGATGTATGCCTTTTGGCACTTCCAGCGCAGCGGCGACACGCTGTGGGATCGCTCCGCCGGCACGAGTGTGACCGGTTCCCGGCTCCATACCGGTCACGCCATCGGGCTGGCTCTAACCACTGCGCTGGTGACGAGTCTCTTCGCGTGGCTCTGGCTGATGGCCCCGCTGCCTGACCGGCTGAAGGGAGACGAGCGGTCGCAGTTGGAGGATCTGCGCCGGAAGCTTTGGGAAACTGCGGCACCGGCTAAGGACATTTCCAGTTTGCCATCCGCGCCGGGGGCGTGAAACATGGCGGCATGTTTCAACTCACAGATAAAGTCGCAGTCGTGACCGGCGCCGGACGCGGCATTGGTCAGGCCATCGCCCTCACACTCGCGCGGGCCGGGGCCAAAGTCGCCGTCGTCAGCCGCACGGAGAGCAATTCCGCCGCCACTGCTGCGCTCCTCAATGCCGAGCGCCCGGACACCGCGAAGCCCTACGCCGTGGATGTCGCGGATTCCGCAGCCGTCGGGGAAATGGCGAAACAAATTGTCGCCGATTTCGGCAAAGTGGAAATCCTCGTCAACAACGCCGGTGTCACGCGGGATGGTCTGCTCCTCCGCATGAGCGACGCGGACTGGGATGTCGTCATTAACACAAACCTCAAAGGCGCGTTCAATACCGTGAAGGCCTTCCAGCGCACGCTCACCCGCCAGAAGCACGCGCGCATCATCAACATCGCCAGCGTCATCGGCCTCATGGGCAATGCCGGTCAGGCCAACTATGCCGCCAGCAAGGCCGGCCTCATCGGCTTCACAAAAAGCATCGCGCGGGAATTCGCCGGACGCGAAGTCACGGCCAACGCCATCGCCCCGGGGTTCATCACCACTGACATGACCGGCGCGTTGAGCGACGACCAGAAGAACGCCATTCTCGCCAAAATCCCGCTCGGGACTCTCGGCGGCGTGGACGACATCGCCGCCGCGGTGCTTTATCTGGCCAGCGAGCAGGCGCGTTACGTCACCGGCCAGGTGCTTGTCGTGGACGGCGGCATGGTCATGTAGTTTTTCACCGCCATGAGCCTCACCGTCGTAGATCATCCCGTCATCCACGACCGACTCACCCGGTTGCGTCATCGCGACACGAAGCCCGAGGATTTTCGTCGCGCCGTGCATCAGATTTCTTCGATGCTGGCTTACGAGGCGGCGCGGCTTTTCTCAGTCAGGGAAACCGAAACCTCCACGCCGCTCGTCGTCACCACGACAAAGGTTCTGGCCCGTCCGGTCATCGTGGTGCCCATCCTGCGCGCCGGGCTTGGCATGTTGAACGGCGTGCTGGAACTGTTGCCGGAAGCCCGCGTCGGCCACATCGGCATGGCGCGGAATGAGGAGACGAAACTGCCCGAGAGTTACTACGCCAAAGTCCCGCCGCGCATGGAGGAAGCGGATGTCCTGCTCGTGGACCCCATGCTTGCCACCGGCCACAGTGCTGCCGTTGCGGCCACACAACTCAAGTCCGCCGGCGCGGTGCGGCTTATCTTTCTCTGCATCATCGCCGCGCCGGAGGGATGTGAAACCTTCCACCGCCTCCATCCTGACGTTCCCATCATCACTGCCGCGCTCGACGACGGACTCACGCCGGCGGCATTCATCACCCCTGGCCTCGGCGATGCCGGCGACCGCTACTGCGGGACGCTTTGAATTATTCGAGCGCAGCGCGGGCGGCTAGACCAGCTTTTCCTTCAGCGCCTTGGCCACGGCACCGGTGCGGGTGTTGACCTCGAGCTTGCCGTAAATGCTGCGCAGGGCGGCGTCCACGGTGTGAAAATTCATTCCGAGGGTCGAGGCGATTTCCTTCTTCGTTAGACCGCTGACCATCTTCTCGAGCACGAGTTTCTCGCGGTCGCTCAGGCCGTAGTCCGTCTTGGAGGGCGCCATGCGGCCGAACATTTCAAGCACGCGGCGGGCGATGGATGGAGTCATGGGGGCACCGCCGGAGTGGGCTTCTCGAATGGCGGTGGTGATCTGCTCGGCGGTGGCCGTCTTCAGCAGATAGCCTGACGCGCCGGAGCAAATGGCGCGGAAGAGTTTCTCCTCATCCTCAAACGCGGTGAGGATAACGACGCGGGTCTCCGGCGCGACTTCACGGACCTTCATGAGCAACTCGATGCCGTTCATGCCAGGCAGGCCGACATCGAGGAGCATGACGCTTGGCTTCTGCTGAGTGGTGAGGCTGCGGAAAGCGTCTTCGGCGGTGGCGAAAAGGTGGGTGCAACTCAGCCCCGGAGTTTTGTTGAGGAGCTTGCTGACGGTATTGCGGAAGGGAGCGTAGTCCTCCACGAGCCAAACGGTGACGGGCGGGACTTCAGGCGCGGGTTTTTTCATGGTGGTGCAAGTGTGGGAGGCGGTGGCGGGGTGCAAGTGGCCGATTATTCGGCGGCACTTTTACGGGAGGACCGCCAGGGTACTTCCAGGGTGAGTGTGGTGCCGTTCCCCGGGCTGGTGAGGATGGCGAGACGTCCGCCGAGGGTCTTTGCCCGCTGCTTCATGCCCGTCATGCCGGCACCGGAGACGGGGGTGGCGGGATCGAAGCCGCGGCCGTTGTCGTGAATGGTGAGGCGGAAGTGTTTGGCATCCCCCGCGATGGTGACTTCGGCGTGCGTGGCGGCGCTGTGCCGCTGGACGTTGTGCAGGGCTTCTTTGAAAAAAAGGAGCACCTGACGTTTGTGGCCGAGGGGCAGATCACGGTCGAGGGCCGGGCCTTCGGCGATGAACTCATGCGGGACGCCCGCGAGCATGGAGGCGGCGGTTTCGCGCAGCCGCTGTGCGAGGTCGCCCACGGTGCGCGTCTCCGGCCGGATAAACCACACGATGTCGCGCAGGCTCTCGGTGACGGTGCGGCTGAGACGGTGGATTTCGGAGAATTCCTCGCGGGCCTCCTCGTTATGCGCGGCGGTGCCGCCTCCCATCTGACTGAGCAGGGAGATGGTGCCGAGGCCGCTGCCGATCTCGTCGTGAATGTCCTGCGCGAGTCTGCGGCGGAGGGCGGCCAGCTCGCGGCGGCGGGCCCGGCGGCTTCGCCAGATGTAAACAATAGTAACCAGAATGGCCGCACCGATCACCCCGGTGCTCCACTGCACGGCGCTGCGCAGCACGCGGTCGGTCACGCCGCGGCGCGTAGTAGTTAACTCCCGGATACCAGCCTCGATGGTGCGCCGCTTTTGCAGGCCGTTCACATAGTCAGGCCACGGCAGCACGTTGCGCTGACTGGTAAAGCCATCCGTCAGGAAGGCCGTGGACCATTCCGTATTCTCCAGGGAATTCTGCGCACTGACACTGACCCCGTCCGCCACATTCTCGCCGCCGCTGAATACCTGAATCTCCGACAGCGCGAACAGATAGTCGTCAAAGCGCTCGCTGAGGCGCGTCGCCGTCACCTTCACATAGCGCGCCGGCGTGCCCTGCACCCGAAAGCTCACGGGATTCTCCCGCGGGTTCAAAAAATCGTACGGCGTCAGCGGCAGCACGGTGACGCCGGGCGCGAAGGCCGCGTCCGCTTCCGCCGCGATCTCCACTTTGAAGCGCAGCGGAAACCCAAACCCGCGCCGCGCGGGGAACTCGCTGGAGAGTGCTGGCAACAGGCGGATTTCGTGAAGCGGCACATCCTTCCCGAGGTCCAGCATCACCCAACTTGTGGCATTCTGCGACTTCTCCGGCAGACTCTGCCAGCCGCTGGTAGGCGACTCCTCGTTGCCGTGCGGCGCACCGATCGTGCTTTGGCCGTCCACCAGATTCGAACGCTGCCAGGTGGGCGCCGCCTCGTCCGAGTCCGTCACGCCGGAAGCCGTGGGGCGGATGGCTTCCTGCGGCAGGCCGGCGGGGAACAGACCCGCCGCCAGATTCCTCCCCCCCTGGAGCACCATCAGTTCCCCCAGCGCGAGGAGCGACCGCCCGTCCGCCGTCCACAGCGCTGTCGCCGTCAGCCTCACATAACGCGTCTGGATACCCTCCGCCGGGATGACGACAGGAAAACGCCGCGGATTGGGAAAATCCTCATCCGTGTGGTCCGCCAGCACACGGTGTTCCTCCTCAAACCCCGCGTCATCGCTCACCTCCACACGCCAGCGCACGGGAAATCCATAACCTGATCCGGAATCCGATCCCGTGCTAAACTCCGCCGGCACCAGCACCACATGGTCAATGGTCTGCCGCGAGCCGAGGTCCAGCCGGATGGTCCGCGTGTCCGGCTTGTCAGGACTGCGCGGCGCATTCGCATCCGTCGGACGGCTGACATAGCCGATGCGGGTGGTCTGCTGATTGGGAAAAAGATCCGGCAGCCCTGTCAACTCCCGCCGCATACCGGAGATACGCCCGTCCAGGTCCCGCACCTCACTGCTGAAGTAATCCGTCACCATGCGGATCCCGCCCCCCTCACCATTCTCCTGCGAACAAGCCCCCGCGAGGAGCAGCAGGCAGAGAGTCAGGAATCGAACAGTGACGCGGCGCATGGAATGGGATCGTGAGCAGGTGAAGTCCGCCATCTTTGCCGATGATCCCGCCGCTGGCCAATCCATTTTCACCGCCGGCCCCGCCACCGCCCGTTCTCAGACCGGCGGCAGCCGCACCAGCACGTGCCCCAGGTCCAGAAATTCCGCGCCCGGCGCTGGTTGCAGCGAGGGGTGCAACCGGTTCAACTTCCCCGGCGCCTTCACCACCACCCCCGCCTCCCGCAATACCTTCATGTGCTGCGACGCCGACGACGGCGACACCTGCGCCTTATTCACAAAGTGGATGATCGGCAGCGTTCCGTGCCGCCCCAACTCCCGCAGCATGATCAACCGCGTCCGGTCCCCCAGCACCGTGCCCAGCACCTTCAGATTCCCCCTCCACCGCTCCACCGGCACCTTCAATGGCACCGTATCGGGCAGCAATTCCACCTCGTCGGACTCCAAGAGCTTTCTGGCAGAGGGCAATAGGGGATCAGGCATAAGAAAAAGCGGTAAAATGTGAAAGCGGAGCCCCCGCCCATCGCAGAAAACGGCCTCCCATTGTCAACGACAGGCCCGCCAGCGTCTGCAAAAGACAGCAGCCATTCAAAAAAGGTTCCCGCGCTCCACCGCAAAATCTGCCACTCCGGCAACAAATTAGCTCTGGTTCCTGAAAAATCATTTACCAAGTCTAAAAAGCGGCCGCAGTTTCTCCCAAAATAGAAGAAATGAAGCACGGAAAACCCTTAATTCTCAAAGAAATCGTGTATTTGTCAAGTAAAGGATCAGCAAAGTTAAGATTAACTGTGGTTTAGTTTATAAAATCAAAGGTTGTGTTAAGACAAACTTCACCACAGTTTAGAAAAATAATGGTAATGTTTAGAAAAACACCGACAAGTTGACCTATTGGAGACATTTTTGGGTCAGTTGATCGAACTGTTCCCTCCCTCGACGCGCTTTCTCCCTCCACCGGCGCGCTGATTGTGACCAGCCCCCTGATTTAACTCCCCGCCGGCGCGCTGATTGTGACCAGCCCCCTGATTTAACTCCCCACCGGCGCGCTGATTGTGACCACCCGCCTGATTTAACTCCCCACCGGCGCGCTGATTGTGACCAGCCGCCTGATTTAACTCCCCACCGGCGCGCTGATTGTGACCAGCCGCCTAATCCAACTCTCCACCGCCGCCGTTTTTGGGATCACCTTCTCGATTCGGGCACCTCTCCAGGTGATTCTCCGGACGCTTCACCCGGCAATTTCAGGCCATGACGAGGGCATTTTTGCCCCGGCTTCCTGAATTACCGGCACTGTCCCGACTCATGACGCTTGCGGCGCGGTATGAATAGCACTATCAGGTGAAGTTATGTCAAAATACCTGGACACCGCCCTAATCGCGGACGAAAAAATCATCTTTCAAGCCGCTCCGAGTGGGTGGGCGCTTCTCTGGAGGATCATTGGCGGGATAATCCTTCTGCCGCTGTTTGGGGTCGGGCTGATTGTTATTATCTACGCAATAATCTATCATAATACCACCGAACTCGCCTTCACCAATAAGCGCGTTGTTGCCAAGTTTGGATTCATTGGGCGCAGAACCATTGAAATGAGCATTACGAAGGTAGAAACGATACAAGTTAATCAGGGAATTATTGGGCGGCTCTTCAATTATGGCACGCTTATCGTGGCAGGTGCCGGCACACCCCAGGCACCGATTCCGTGCATTGCAAATCCGCTGACTTTTCGAAGGGCTTTTCTCGAATTCCAAGACCGGCTCAGGCACTCATGATTTGGACCGGCTTCCCTGGAGATTAGCTTGATGGTCTTTCTTTCCAGGTGGCGTCTTATAACTAATTAAACGGCTCCCGGATTGGACCGCGTAGCGGTCATGGAGGGTAGCCGTGGGCTTTCAGCCCTGAGCCTTATACGGAAGTCCGCCGCCCTGACCCCGCCAGGGGTCATAGCTATTAGCGAGGCGTCGCAGACGCCTCGTCAGCCGCCCCCCGATCCCCCGACCCCGGCAGGGGTCGCAGCGGTTTCTGATCCTGGCTC
>JANOZA010000265.1:0-6575 GCA_031429155.1 Verrucomicrobiota bacterium
AAATCCACAGGCACCTTCCCGGCGGCGGGAAGGCCACTGTGAAAATCCACAGGCACCTACCCGGCGGCGGGGAAGCCACCGTGAAAATCCACAGGCACATTCCCGGCGGCGGGGAAGCCACTATGGAAATCCATAGGCACCTTCCCGGCGTGGGGGAAGCCACTGTAAAAATCCACAGGTGCCTTCCCGGAGCAGGGGGAGGCGGCAAAAAAACCGGGCGCTATTCCCTCAAGCGGCCATGAACGAAGCCGCGCTGCCGCCGCTCAGCCGTGAGGAAGCGAAGGTGGAAATCAGCACGCACTTCAACAGCAGGCAGCAGGTGTTCCTGGATTTCGTATCGTCCCACTATGTGGATGTCGGTGTGGAGGAACTGGACCAGCAGAAGCTCACGCCATTGCTTCGGCTCAAATAGGGCGCGATTCAAGACGCCTTGGCCGACCTCGGCCAACCCGACGAGATTGGGAAGGCGTTCGCAGGGTTCCAGAAATATCTCTACGCCGGGAAAGTGGCGTAACTTATGGTGGAGGGAACTCTCACTGCGGCTGACGCGGTGCCGGTCAGGCTGGAAGCGAGGATGCAGTAGGAAAGACACGCGGAGGCGCACGGAAGTAATGCTCGACAGGCCCCCTCTTCCTTTCACGCTTTCGTGGCGTCCCCGCATTGACTTACAAACTCCACCCGCTCCCCAACGATATGAACCGATCAATCCTCCTTCTGGTGTTCTCCTGCCTGTTTTCTGTTCTGCCAGTGCAGGCGGCGGACAAGGCTGTCAAAGTGTTCATCCTCGCCGGTCAGTCGAATATGGAGGGCAAAGCGCCGAATACGCTGTTGGATCATCAGGCTGCGGACGGGAAGACGAAGGACATCTTCGCTCACCTCCGGAAGGACGATAAGTGGATCGTTCGCGACGACGTGTTCATCAAGTTTCTTGATCGCAAAGGCCCGCTGACCGTTGGTTACGGTTCACCAGGACGCACCGGTGCGGAGTTGGAGTTTGGGGTCATGATGGGTGATCATTTCGAAGAGCCGGTGATTCTTATCAAAGCGGCATGGGGCGGTCATTCGCTTTTCAAACTCTTCCGTTCGCCCTCCGCCGGCCTGCCGGAGGAGATGCTCCAGAAGGATCTCAAGCAAGCACAGGAGCGGGTGACGAAGGAGAACGAGAAGAACAAAAAGAGCGATCCGCTGCCCACGATGGATGACATCAAGAAGGACTACGGCTCGTCGTATCGAAACATGATGAAGGAGGTGAAGGATGTGCAGGAGAATTTCGCCACTCTGTTTCCGGAGTTGAAGGGGAAGACCACGGAGCTGGCCGGATTCGTGTGGTTTCAGGGGTGGAACGATCAGTATGGGGCGGAGAATGAGTACCGTTCCAACATGGAGCACTTCATCAGGGACGTGCGCAAAGACCTTGCGGCGCCAAAACTGCCGTTCGTGGTCGCGGCGATGGGCCAGAATGGATCGAAGCCCGCAGCGGGAGCGATGCTGACGATCCGCGATGCGCAACTCGCGATGAACGAAGTGCCGGACTTCAAAGCTAACGTCAAAGCATTCCGCACGGACCTGCTGGTGGACAAGGCGGCTGAGGAACTTTACCCGAACTGGCAGAAGGATGTGGAGAAATGGAAGCTGGTCGGCGGGGATCACGGCTATCATTACCTCGGCAGCGCCATCTGGTTCACCCGCATCGGGCATGGAATGGGTGAGGCGATGCTGGAACTGCTGAAGGCCGGGAAGTAGGGGGGGCGTTCCTCGGAGAAGAGAACCACAGCCCGCTGGAGTTCCTTGTGGATCCCAATGCCCGCAGCGCCGGAGACAAGGAACGCGCCAGGTGGGTGGAGATTTGTCACGCACTGATCAATGCCAGTGAGTTCATCTTCTTAAAGTGAAAGCCCGCGCTTAGCCCGCCGCCCACCGCGTCATGCTTTGGCTGGAGGCCGGCATCGTCCTGCTATTCGTGATCGCCCCAGTGATGATCTTTGCGGGCCGGGCGCAGGGACTGCCGGTAAATTCCGCAAGCTGTCGTCGCCCGAAAAAAATGGCGCGTCAGGTTTCCCTGGCGCGCCTGCCGCTGTGTGAGCGGTCCCCTTTGCCCTCACAGCAGCATGGTAAGATTTACTGCGGTTCGATTCGTTTTGCCAATCTTTCTTTCATCCATACGCGAAAAAGGTTCCGAGGGGTTGCTTATGGGAAATTGAAGGACATTTTGCCGCCCCCTTTAATGTCCGGCCTCCGGGCGCTTTCTTACCTCTTGATGCAGAATCTGCTAATAATTGATCCCGAATCCGACTTTCTCGAGTGGGCTCAGCGCCATTTGTCTGCAGGCCACGTTCAGGTGGAAACGGCGGCTTCCGCCGAGGAGGGGATGAAGAAATTCACTGCGCTGAAACCGGACCTCGTCATCGTTGAGTTTCAACTCAAGCCGCTGAACGGTATCGAAATATTGAAGCGCCTGCGCCAGCAGGATCCGCAGGTGATGGTGGTGCTCTGCACGGCCTATCCGCCTACGAATGCAGTGATCGAGGCCATGAAATACGGGGCGTTCGATTTTCTGCGGAAGGAATCGCTGACGTATGATTTGCGTCCGGTGGTGGAGAGCGCCCTGCGGACGCGGGAGGCATCGCGCTCGGAGAAGCCGGCGAATGATCCTGCCGCGGATCTCGGCGATGTGATGATCGGTCAAAGTCCTGCAATGCAGGCTGTGTTCAAAATGATCGGTCGCGTATCGCGTTCGGATGCTGCGATCATGATTACCGGTGAGAGTGGCTGCGGGAAAGAAGTAGTGGCGCGAGCCATTCAGAGATTCAGCCTGCGGACGGGGAGGGAGTTTGTGGCCATTAACTGCGCGGCCATTCCCGAGAGTCTGCTGGAGAGCGAACTCTTCGGTCACGAGAAGGGCAGCTTCACCGGCGCTACGGCGCAGCGGATAGGACGCTTTGAGCAGTGTGACGGTGGCACGCTGTTTCTCGACGAGATCGGGGAAATGCCCATGCACGTGCAGACCAAAATTCTGCGTGTGCTCCAGGAGGGCGAGTTCAGCCGTGTGGGGGGCAACGAAACGCTGAAGACTGACGTGCGCATTATCGCGGCGACGAATCGTAATCTGGAGCGCGAAGTGGAGCGCGGGAAGTTTCGCGAGGACTTATTCTACCGGCTCAACGTGGTGCGCGTGCATCTGCCGCCGCTGCGCGAGCGGCCCGAGGACATCCGTCCCCTTGCGCAGTTCTTTCTGCAGAAGCTGGCGCGGAAAAAAAACAATCCGCGTCTCCGCTTCGCCGATGATGCGTTCGCTCTTATGGAGAGCTATAACTGGCCGGGTAACGTCCGCGAACTGGAGAATACCCTCCAGCGTGCTTCCGTGCTGGCCCGCTCAGACGTCATCGCGGCACTCGACCTTCCGCTTGGTGAGAATTCCGCAGCCCGCCCGCTCGACGATGCCGGCCGTCTCAGCGTCGAATCCGCCCTCGCTCATCTCCTTTCCGCGGCCCGGGATTCTGATGAGCCGGCTCTGGCATGGATTAACCGGCAGCTCGCCGAGTCACTTCTTATCACTCACGAAGGCGATGCCGCGGCTGCTGCGAACACATTGGGAGTAAAGCCGGTAGCTTTCAAGAAACTGCTCTCCCCCCCGCCGGCACCGGGTTTATGATGGACTGTCCGGCCAGCTTGACAGCCCGGGAAACCCCCTTAGTCTCCGCGCCCACTAATCACCCACCTCACTTACACAGTTCATCATGGCCAACATCAAGTCCGCCGAGAAGCGCGTCCGTCAGACCGCCACCCGCACCGCCCGCAATAAAGCAACGAAGACACGCGTGAAGAACGCCCGCAAGTCAGCGGTGGAAGCAGTGAAGACCGGCGACAAGGCGGCTCCGGCAAAAATTTCGACCCTTTCCTCCGCAGCGGACAAAGCCGCCAATCGTGGCGTCATCCACAAGAACAAGGCCAACCGCATCAAGGCCCGTATCGCCCGCGACGCGAAGAAGAAGTAGCGTCGGGGCATCCCCGCTGGTTTGCGCGGCGGAGAGGATTTTTTCGTTTCTTGTTTCCGGTCCATTGGTTCAGTGCCAGGGCTGGAGGCAACTATGAAATACCTACGCCTTTTGGCTGTCCTCTTTGCCGTTCCCTCCTCGGCGCAGATTCCGCTTATTCCGTCCACGCCGGTCGAACAGACGCGTGTGCCGCTGTTTGCCGACTTTAAGCCAAGTGAGGCAACTCAGGCCGTGGATCACGGTGAGGCGCTGGCGAATTTCCGGCTGCATCTCGAATACAGGCTGCCGGAGGCGGGCAGTAAACTGTCACTGAAGCTCCTTCCCAAGCGTGTGCTGGATTTGCCGGCGGATGGAGCAGGGAAGTGGCAGACGCTCGAAGTGCAGTATGAACAACTGCGTGGAAAAGCGGCGACGGTGAGCGCGACTGTGAATGGACAGCAACTCAAAGTGACTGGTATTGCCGGTCCGGTATCGAAAGCGGCGCCGGAATTGGAGAAGCTGCGGCTGGACGGTGACTTCACGGCCATGGTGCGCTTCACGACGAAGGGTGATGGCGCTCTCTTCTCGCGTTGCCGAACGGAGGAGTGGGAGCCGGATGCGAAAATGGCAGGCGTGCGTGAGGGGCGATTCTTTTACGACATTGGCTGGCTCGGGGTAGTGACAGGCAAGGCGGAAAACCTCTCCGATGGTCAGCCGCATGTGGCCGTAGTGCGTTCCGAAAAGGGCAAGGTCACGCTGTTCGTGGATGGCAGGCACGATGGATCGAAAGTCGGCCACACGCGCCCGGACGCGAAGGGTCACACGTTTCACATCGGGCTGGGTGCCGAAGGATTTGACGGTGATCTCACTGATGGTGCCGTGGAGAATCTCCGATTCTGGGAGCGTGCGTTGAGCGATGCGGAGGCGAAACAACTGAGTTCCGGTAAAGCAGAAGCGGTCAACACGCCCGTGGTGAACTGGACAGGGCAGGGGGCCGTGGCAACTTTTCCCAAGGGCATCCCCGGCGTGCCGGTGAAGATTTCCCTCAGCGCCACCGGCGGTGCGGAGATACGCGCAGCCTGGGCGCAGCCTTTGAGTGATGCCGACCACGCTCAGATCATTGCCGGGTGGAACGATAAGTCACTGGCCGAGGGCGCGAAGATTTATACTTCGCTCTGCCTCACCTGCCACGGGTCGCTCACTCAGGAGGGCTCCATGCCCACGTCGCGACATTTCCACCGTGAAGCCTTTAAGAATGGCGGCGATCCTTTCCGGCAGTATCAGACTATGACGCAGGGGTACGGGCTCATGATGCCGATGCCACAATACACCCCGGAGCAGAAGTACGCCGTCATTCAATATATCCGGGAGACCTTCGTCGCACCGAAGAATCCGGCTGAAATGACAAAGGTGGATGAGTCCTACCTAGCTTCGCTGCCTCTGGGAATGAAGACCCTGGAGCGACAGCAGGTCGCGGAGGATGCAGGGCGGCAGTTCGAGAAAATGAATTTCGGTCCGGCTCTCAACTGGACGTATCAGGTCGCTCCGGAGAATATTGCTTATAAAGGCATCGCCGTGCGCTTGGATGCTGGCGATGGTGGCGTATCGAGGGGCCGTGCATGGATGGTCTATGATCACGATACCCTTCGCGTGGCCACGGCGACGACGGGCAGCTTTGTTGATTGGAAGGGGATCGCTTTCGACGGCTCGCACGGCTCGCACACGAGCCTCACTGGCGAACGGCTGTTTGCGAATCCCGTCGGTCCCGGCTGGGCGAATCCGCAGAGCGGCTCCTGGGAGGATCCGCGGTTCCGCGGCCGCGATGGCAAGCCTTACGGCCCGCTGCCGCGCGAGTGGGCGCACTACGAGGGCCAGTTCCTCCACGGTGCGCGCGCCGTGCTGCGTTACACAGTGGGAGACGCGCGCATTTTCGATGCACCGGAGGTCGTCGAGTATGGCCAATACCCGACGTTCCTGCGCACGCTCAATGTCGGCAAGTCCAGCCGTGACTTGAAGTTGCGGATCGCACCGGACGCCGATGCCCTTCAGGTAAAAATAACCGGAGAGGGCGTGAAAGCGGAGATCGCCGCGGGTTTCCATGTGCTCAGCATTCCGGCGACGGCGACTCCTGTGAATCTGTGCATCGCGATGACCAAAGGCGCAGACCCTGCGACGATGGAGGCTCTCTCGAAGAGCGCTCAGCTCCCGCTCGATCTCGAAAGCCTGACGCACGGCGGCCCGCCGCGCTGGCCGCAGGTGGTGACCACGCAGGGCGTGAACGGCTCCGACGACGGGCCGTTCGCCACGGACATCATCACCCATCCTGAGAGCGCCGGAAATCCATGGCAAAGCTGGATGCGGCTCGGCGGTTTTGATTTCTTCGCCGACGGCGAGCGTGCCGCGGTCTGCACCTGGATGGGCGATGTGTGGGTCGTCGAAGGTCTGGCGAAGCAACCGCTTGGCGAACTGAAGTGGCGGCGCATCGCCACGGGATTGTTTCAGCCGCTCGGCCTCAAGATCGTGAACGAAACGATCTATGTCTGCTGCCGCGATCAGATCGCGCGGCTCCACGATCTGAACAAGGACGGCGAGATTGACTTC
>JANOZA010000266.1:0-17465 GCA_031429155.1 Verrucomicrobiota bacterium
GCACATCGTCGGCAGCATTTACAAGGGCCGCGTCCGGAATCTTGAGCAGGGGCTCAAGGCGATGTTCGTGGACATCGGCCTGGAGAAAAACGCCTTCCTGCACTTTTGGGACGCCATTCCCGCCGCCGACAACGAGGAGGAGGAGGAGGGGCTGCGCAATGAAATCGAGGCCGTTGACCGCGGCGGCAAAGGGAAGGTGAAGAAGAAGAAAATCACCGCCAAGGACATTCCCGGCCTTTACCCCGTCGGCGCAGAGCTGCTTGTGCAGGTCACCAAAGGCCCGATCGGCAACAAGGGCCCGCGCGTCACCTCGAACATCAGTCTGCCGGGCCGCTTCCTCGTGCTCATGCCGCTTACAGACATGTTCGGCATCAGCCGGAAAATTGATGAACCCAAGGAGCGGGACCGTTTGCGGAAAATCCTGCGGAAACTCAACGTGCCGGATGGAATGGGCGTCATCATGCGCACGGTTTGTATGGGTAAGCGGGCGCGTTATTTCGTGCGCGACCTCGCCATGCTGGTGAAGCAGTGGAAGGAAGTCTCCGAGCGCGCTCTGGGCCGCAATGCCCCGCTGTGCGCTTTTCAGGAGCCTGATCTGGTGGAACGCACCGTGCGCGATTTTCTGACTGAGGAAGTGGACGAGGTCATTTGCGACGATGAGGAGACCACCGAGCGGATGCGCCAGTTGGTGGGCCTGATCAGCCGCCGCAGCAAGAAGCGCATCCACTGTGTGCAGGGCAGCGAGCCGGTCTTTGAAAAGCTTGGCATCCAGAAGCAGATAGATAACGCCTTCCACCGTCAGGTGTGGCTGAAGTGCGGCGGCTACATCGTCATTGATGAAACCGAGGCGCTCATCGCCATTGATGTGAACACCGGGCGCAACAAGGGCTCCGATGATCTGGAGAAGACGATCCTCGTCACGAATCTCGAAGCCGCCGCGGACGTCGCGCGCCAGCTTCGCCTGCGCAACATGGGCGGTCTCATCGTCGTGGACTTCATTGATATGAAGCACCGCCGCGACCAGCAGGCGGTTTACAAAATGATGAAGGACCGGATGCACCGCGATAAGGCGAAGGTCCAGGTGGTCCCGATCAGCCCCCTCGGCCTCATGGAAATGACGCGCCAGCGCCTGCATGAGAGCCTCAGCACGGCGGTTTTCGACACTTGCCCCACCTGCCACGGTCTCGGCCGCCTCAAGTCCACCGAGACCATGAGTGTGGAACTCCAGCGCCGCATTCACACCATCATGCAGAAATACCCGGATACGGAGCATGACCTTCTCATCACCGTCAGCCCCGAAGTGATGCACCGCCTGCGCACGAAGGACGAGCAAACGCTCGTGGAAATGGAGCGCAAGCACCACGGGCGTCTCAGCTTCAAAGTGGACCCGGCGCAACACCGCGAGACCGTGCTCATCACCAATGCGCAGACGGGTAAGGAGATGAAGTAGGGATGGGGTTCTCGGTTCTCAGTGACTGAGCACTGAGCACCGGTCACCTCCCTCACAGCATCCCCTCCAGCCGGTGTTCCCGGATGCCGAACGACTCCTTGATCGCCGCCACCTGTTCCAGTGCTTTTGCAGATGGCTGCCCGCTTTTCACGGCGGTGATCATCAGATTCTTCGCCGTGTGCTCCGTGGAGATGAACTCGAAAACACTGGTCCGGTAGCCGCGGGATTCAAGGAGCAGCGCCCGGATGCCGTCGGTGAGTATTTCGGCCTGCCTTTCCTCCAGAATACCGTGCTGGAGGAGCGGGGAGAGTTCATTGCGGGCTCTCATGCTTTGGCGGACCTGCTTGTGACAGCACGGTGCGACGACAATCACGGAAGCGCCGGCGCGGACGCCCGCGGCGATGGCTTCGTCGGTCGCGGTATCGCACGCATGGAGGGCGATGAGCATATCGAGTCGCTCAGGCTGCCAGCCGGCGATGGAGCCGGCGGCAAATGTCAGGCCGGTGAAGCCGGAGCGCTGCGCCACGCCGTTACAAAGTTCAACGAGCGCGGGCCGCAACTCTACACCAGTGACCTGCGGCTGCATGTTCAACTCCGCGGTGAGAAACTCATAGAGAGCGAAAGTGAGATAGCCTTTGCCGCACCCCATGTCGGCGATGTGTGCATCGGGCGGCAGACCGGCTGAGCGGACGAGGGCGCTGATGATTTCGAGGAATTTGTTGATCTGCCGCCACTTCCCCTGGGCCGACGGGAGCACCTCGCCGTGAGGGGAGGTGAGGCCGAGTTCATGCAGCCACTTGGACGTGCTGGCCATCATGCGCTGGCGCGTGCGGTCGTGCTGGGTGTCGGCGGCGGGCGTTGGAGCGGACTTGCGGATGAAGACGGCGGGCTCACCCCGGCGGTTATGGGTGAGGGTGGCTTCGGAGTCGGCGGTGAAGAGGTCCGTGTTGCGAAACTGAGAGCCGCAAAGCTCGCGCAGCCGGGCAACCGTTTCGGCGGGAGTGAGGTTTTTCGCTTCATCCCGGGTGTCGTAGCGGTAGGTCCATGAGACCGCGTCCGCACCGCGCAGTTCTACAGGGCGGAGGAAAATATTGCGCAGTCCGTGCGGCGCGGTTTTACCCGGACGGCTGAGAGTGGCCTTGCGAAAGGCACCGGATGAAAGGGAGCGATCGAGGAGGTCAAAGAAGTCGGCGGAATCGGGCATGGTGATGCTTCCACTGCATTAGCGGCTGCCGAAACCCCTAATCCCGGCCTGCCTGAGCGGCCTTGCCGGAGGCCGGAACGAATGCTTTACCGCTGCCGACCGGCCACTATACTCCGCCCCGCCTTCCGTCCCTCCCTTCCGCCATGACGTCCGTATTTTTTCCCTCCCCGCGCTCTCGCCGCGGATTCACGCTGCTCGAGTTGATGCTCGTGCTCGTGCTTATCGCCGTGCTCATCCTCCTCGTCTTTCAGGGCTACGGGATCTATGTGAGAAAGGGAGAGGAGGCTGCGTGTAAGGGGAAACTGGTGAACTGGGGGGTAGCGCTAAGTAATTACATCTCCGAGAAAGGCACCTGGCCGAATGAGGAAGTGCTCTACGACAAGGAGGGCAAGCCGCCGGAGGAAGATGTCCTCTGGGACTGGTGGTACTTGGAAATGAAAGGCGACCCCAAACAGAACAAACCCGGCTGGGGCATCAGTCTCGACGACTGGTTCTGTCCGACGGACCTGCGGAAACGGAAGGATGAGGACAAGGCCGACAAGGATTCCGGGGAACCGGAGTCCAAACACGAGTTGAAAAATCCCACCTACATTCCAGCGAAGTTCAGCTTCGGTCCCTACAAGCCCTTCGAGCATCCGAACCAGCCGTGGGTCGTTGAGCGCGCCGGTCACGACGAGGGCATGAACAAACTGATGCCGGACGGCCGGGTGCAGAAGGAATACAACTTTAAGGCCATCGGAAACATTCGGCCCGGCAAGGACTCCAAATAACGGTCGTTCGCATGGCTGAGCTTGCCGCCATCAGTGATGCCCTTGGCCTGACCCAGTATCGGCGGCACATCCTCCTGTGCGCGGATCAGTCGGAGGCGCTCTGCTGCACGCATGAGTCCGGGATGGAGTCGTGGGAATTTCTCAAGTCACGGCTCAAGACGCTGCGCCTCGCGGGACCGGAGCCACTGGTCTATCGCAGCAAGGTGAACTGCCTGCGTGTCTGCACCCGCGGGCCGGTGGCTGTCGTGTATCCTGATGGCATTTGGTATCACAGTTGCACGCCGGCGGTTCTGGAGCGGATTATTCAGGAGCACCTCATCGGCGGGCGGCCGGTGGAGGAGTTTGTCATCGCCGCGAACCCGCATTGCGGCGGCGCAGCATGAGAGTCAGGCCGCCGGCGAGCAGCAGAGACGACGAAGGCTCGGGGATAATGCCGAGGATCTGGGTGCGGTAGAAGCTGAGATCAGCCATGACCGTGACGTGCTGGCCAAAGACGGCGGTATTGTCTGGTTCATTGTCAAAATACGAAGGATTGCCAAAGGTGCCTGCGGCGAGCATGACGCCGGAGAGTTCCCACTGGGCGCCGTTCTTGTGGAAAACGCCGCCGCCGCTGTCTCCGACCATCGCCTGGGCTTCGTTGGAAGCCCCGCCGTAGTCATTGAACCAGGAGAGGGATGAGCGGACGGTTCCGACGCCGTAGTTAATGTTCACATTCACGGCTTCGGCATCGTTGGTGCCCCAGCGCTTTGTTTGAGTGAGAAGGCCTTTGTAGCCCTCCACATTGTGCGGGCCGACGGTCTCCGTCCAGGTATCGAGCGCCGGGTCGGCATTCATCGTCACCTGCCAAAAGGTGCGGCCGGCCTCCCGGTTCCGGCCATTCCCGATCATTACAATGTCGTCACCCAGCGCCGGCGCGCTGGCGCTGATGACCGGAGCGGGCAGGCCGGGATCGCCATTGATGCGAAAGAGAATCAGGTCCGTCTGCGCCGACATGCCGCCGACGAGGTTATTCGTCAGCCGCACGCCGCTGGCGGGAATGGTGGTGTAGCCAATACCGTTAAAGGCGACCGGGAATCCCGCGCTGGCATTCACATGGTAGGCCGTGAGCACCCATTGATTGCCGAGGTAGATGGCCCCGGCGCTGTTGCAACTGCCTACATTTCCCCAGCCAGGATCATCCCCGGGTGCAGTGATGTTTCCCATAGTCTCGGCGACCAGGACGGCGCGGGCTTCGGTGGAAAGCGCGGCCGCGAGGAGCGGCACGAAGAGGAGTCGGTCGGTTCGGAACATGGAGGGATGCTGCGAAATCCGCTGCGGATTGTCCACTTTTTTCCTCGGGAATCTCCATCGCGGACTGGAGCCGCGTATTATTTCTACTGGCGGTAGCGCGCCCTCTCCCTTGCGCCGCGGCATCGCTGTCTCTACGGCTCATACCATTCCCATGATCTCAGCCTCTGAACCCGCAGCCTCCCCGACAGACCTCAACCGCCTCAGCGACACTCCGCCCGAGGGTGCTCCCGGCGGACCGCTGGCGACAAAATGGACCCGGCACAAGGATACGTCCAAGCTCATCAACCCCGCCAACCGCCGGAAGTACACGATCATCGTCGTCGGCAGCGGGCTCGCCGGTGCAGCAGCGGCGGCCACGCTTTCCGAGCAGGGCTACAATGTGAAGTGCTTCTGCTATCAGGACAGCGCCCGGCGCGCCCACAGCATCGCCGCTCAGGGCGGCATCAATGCCTGCAAGAACTACCACAACGACGGCGATAGCATCCAGCGTCTCTTCTACGACACCATCAAGGGCGGCGACTTCCGCGCGCGGGAAAGCAACGTCCATCGTCTCGCCGAGATCAGCACGCACATCATTGATCAATGCGTGGCGCAGGGTGTGCCGTTCGCGCGGGAATACGGCGGGCTGCTCGCGAACCGCTCCTTCGGCGGCACGCAGGTCAGCCGCACGTTTTACGCTGCGGGGCAGACGGGACAGCAATTGCTGCTCGGCGCTTACTCGGCGCTGAGCAAAGAGATCGCCAAAGGCCATGTCACGATGTATCCGCGCACGGAGATGCTCGACCTCGTTGTCGTCAATGGTCACGCCAAAGGCATCGTCGTGCGCGACATGGTGACGGGTGAAATTTCCAGCCATGCCGGCGATGCCGTCCTGCTCTGCACCGGTGGCTACGGAAATGTCTTTTACCTCTCCACCAACGCCAAAGGCTGCAACGTCACCGCCACCTGGCGCGCCCATAAGCGCGGCGCTCTCTTTGCCAATCCCTGCTACACGCAGATCCACCCGACGTGCATCCCCGTCAGCGGCGACTACCAGAGCAAGCTCACGCTCATGTCGGAATCGCTGCGCAATGACGGCCGCTGCTGGGTGCCGAAGAAGAAAGAAGACTGCGGCAAGCCGCCTGCCGACATCGCTGAGGAAGACCGCGATTACTATCTGGAGCGCAAGTATCCGAGCTTCGGCAACCTCGCCCCGCGCGACATCGCCAGCCGCGCAGCCAAGGAACAGTGCGACGACGGACGCGGCGTCGGCCCCGGTGGACTGGGCGTGTATTTGGACTTCAGCGCCGCCATCAAACGCGACGGCGAGCCCGCCGTCCGCGAGCGTTACGGCAATCTCTTCCAGATGTATGAGCAGATCACCGGCGAGAATGCCTACCAGGTTCCGATGCGCATCTATCCCGCCGTTCACTACACGATGGGCGGCCTGTGGGTGGACTATAACCTGATGAGCAATGTCCCCGGCCTCCATGTGCTCGGCGAGGCGAACTTCTCCGACCACGGCGCGAACCGCCTCGGTGCCAGTGCTTTGATGCAGGGACTCGCCGACGGCTACTTCGTCATTCCGGCCACATTGCCCAACTACCTCGCCGGCCAAAAGCCTGGCAGCGTGAAGAGCGACGCTGCGGAGTTCAAAGCTGTGGAAGCCGAAGTCCGTGAGCGCACGAATAAACTGCTCTCCATCAAAGGCACCCGCACCGTCAGCAGCTTCCACCGCGAGCTGGGCCTGCTCATCTGGGACAAGTGCGGCATGGCCCGCAGCAAGGAGGGCCTGATGGAAGCCCTCCAGCGCATCCCGCAGCTTCGCGAGGAATTCTGGACCAACGTCCGCGTCCCCGGCGAAGGCGAGCAACTCAATCAGGAACTCGAAATGGCCGGCCGCGTCGCCGACTTTCTTGAGTTCGGCGAACTCCTCTGCCGCGATGCCCTCATGCGCGAGGAAAGCTGCGGCGGCCACTTCCGCGTCGAGCACGAAGAAGCCGGCGAAGCCCTCCGCAACGACGACACTTACTCCTACGTCGCCGCCTGGGAATTCACCGGCGATGTGACCAAGCCCGCGCTGCGCAAGGAGTGGCTCCACTACGAGGAAGTCCACTTCTCGACGCGGAGCTATAAGTAGCCGGATCGCAATCAGTCATGATCGAATGCAAACCAGTCGGAATTTGTTCTTGGAACTACATTCTCACGACAGAGGGGCATTCGGCCAAGCTGGAATTTGAAAAGTATGGTGAGACTGGATTCGCCGAAGTGGATGGCGCATCGTTCAAAATTAGCGAACATGGCCGACTGTCATGGCACTGGACGATGTTTGATGATCGAGGCCCGTTGTTTTTTGCACACAAGCTTCCCTCGGTGATTCCAAGCATCGAAATCACCACTGGAGCCGGCGTCGCCTCACTCCGAGCTGCCGGGTGGAGTCGAGCGAAGATATTGACGTCCGAGGATCTGGAAGTCCTAATTGAGACGGTCAATGACCAGACTCGAACGGCACGGATCATTGGTCATATTCCTGACTTCCGCCTCGCTGCATTTGCCTTCTGGTTAGTCGTAATTCTCTGGCGCAGGGGGCCGGACCCCGGCGACTACTGACTCCAATGACGGAGCATTCTGCGGGGGAGAAGCATGATAAGTTGCACGGTGGTCTCTTTGCTTCATAGTCCCCGCCATGACCGCCACACTGAACACCAGGGGAGAAATTATGCTCCCGCCTGAAGTCAAAGACTCCGCGCATCTGGAGCCGGGCACGCGATTTGAGATCACCGTCTCCGCCGGCGGGGACATCCTGCTGCGGAGGGAACGTCCGCGGCAGCGCACGCTGCTGGAGCACTTTCGCGCCCTTCAGGGACTGGAACTGGTGCGCCGTCGTGATCCCGTTCCTCCCCTGCCTGAGTTGTGAAATACCTGCTGGATGCCAATGTGATTTCCGAACTGCTCAAGCCAGCGCCGGCTCCGCAGGTGGTGGCGTGGATGCAGGCGCATCAGGATGAATCCGCGCTCGGCGCACTGACCATCGCTGAACTGGCTGCGGGCGTGGAGGACATGCCCGACGGCAAACGGAAGGCCGCGCTGGCAACAGAACTGCGGTTCCTCCGGGAAGACTACGCGGATCGGATCCTGCCGTTCGATGAAGCCGCGGCGTGGGAGTGGGCGAGCTATTTGCGCGAAGCGAAAGCTGCGGGCCGCCGCTGATGGACAGTCTGCTCGCCGCAGTGGCGCGCGCATCGGGACTCAAAGTCGCCACGCGCAACACCACTGACTTTCCTCTGATGGAGGTGGTGAATCCGTTCGAGCCCGAACCTTAATCCCCTCAGTCTGAAATTACCGGCGCGCTGAGGTTCACTCCTTTCCGCAGCCCCCACGCAGCGCGGCGATGACGTTGTATTAGCGCCGTTACCTGTATTTCCTCATGATCAGCAGCGCCGCTCCGTAAAGGATGGAGGGGATCACGATGCTGAGGCCGATGGCCAGGCCCGGTGCATCCCGTCCGGCGGCGCCGATCCAGGCATAGAGAAAACCCATGGGCACGCAGCCGCAGGCGAGGGAGCTGAAAAAGCGGCCTGGAGGCATTTTGGTGAGGCCGGCCATGCAGGCTATGATCTCCGGCAACAGCGGCAGGCAGCGGGAGAGCGCCACGATGAAGCCCCCGCGGTCGCCCCGGAAGAGTCGCTGCCCATTCGCAAATGCCTCTGCTCCCATGAAGCGCGTGGCCATTCGCTCACCGAACCGCCGGCACAGCCCGTAAGCCAGGGCGCCGGACAGAAACGATCCCGCCGCCGCGATGGCCCCGCCCGCCAGCGTGCCATAGACGTATCCGAGTCCGCTCATCACCGCAGTATCCGGCAGCGGCAGCGCTAGGTCCGCCACCAGCAGCAGCACGGCCATGAGCCAGCCCCATGCCAGACCCTGTGAGGCGAGCCATTGCTGGAGCGCGTCGCCGGTGAACATGCGCTCGAACCAGTCTCCCCAGATGAGGAATGGAACCAGAAAGATCAGGGCGAGGACGAAGAAGGCGGCAGCGAGACGCATGGGTGTGATTCACAAATAGTCACAGGCGGGAGCAGGGCAATGATGGAGCGTTTCATCCCTTCCGGAGCAGCACGATGCGGTTCGTGTTGGTGCCGGCCTCCTGATTGCTGATGCCCCAGCAATTACTCGTCTTGGTAAATTCCTGAGCGTTGATCATGATGAGCACGGGATCGAGTCCGGCTGCGACGGCGGCAGGCACGACGAGTTCCTCCAGCTTGACGCTGCCTCCGCGGACTTCGCCGACTTCGAAGGCGATATGGCCGCCCGGTTTCAGGATCCGGCGCAACTCGCGGAAGACGCCGGTCATTTTCTCCTGCCACTGCTCAGGCTTTTTGATCTGCCAGATGGCGATGGCCTTGGCGTCAATGTGGTTGAACCAGCAGCGCAGCCAGTTGTCGGCATCATACATGACTTCGTTGAGGAACGGCGGTGAGGTGATCGCGAGGGCGACGCTGTTGTCAGCCAACTGCGGCGTGGCGTCGCAGGAGCCGGTGAGGAGCTGGGCTCGCGGCCAAACAGAAGCGAGGGTGTCGCGCTCGAAGGGGGTGAGATCCTTGAGGAGCTGTCGGCTTTTCTTGAGCAGAATGGCCCGCACATCTCGCGGCGGCGGGGTCTGGTTGCGCCGTTCGTTGATGCGGATCTGACTTTTGACGGAGACGGCCTGATTCGGCGGCATGGAATAGACAGAGAAGAATCCGGGGCTGTGTCCAGTGAGACGGTTCGTCGCCACCATGCGCAGCCAGCCGTCAGTGAGATCGCGCTGCGGTTCGTCAAAGTAATGTCTCATGCTGCTGACGGCGCGCAGGACATCGGGGTGATAAAAGACGCTGAGATCTTCCCGCATTTCCACGTCGAGTTGAAGGGGCAGCGAGGCGATATGCGCTGCAAGTTCTTCATTCGAGGGCGGATGCAGTCGGGGACGAATGAGGATGGGGCTCAGCGGGTTGATGTCGCATCCCCAAGGCACGCGTCCCATGAGAGCGGCTTCGACGAGAGTAGTGCCGCGGCCCATGAAGGGATCATAGACCGGGTCGCCCGGCTGAGAGAGTCGCTCGATGAAGAAGCGCGGCAACTGCGGCTTGAAGCACGCACGGTAGCTGATCTCATGCAGCGAGTGCGCCTGCCGCTGGCCTGCCGTCCAGAACTCGTTGATGAACACCGGCACCGCCGGACAGCCTGGCATGTTGAGTTCCTGGATGATGGTCTTTTCGCCAAACTCCCGGAAGTCGGCAAGTTCGTCGGCAAGCCCGGCACGGGTTGGGGGTGCAGTCGCCCCGTCGTTCAAACTGAACAGGTCCGGATGCGTATCGGCGGCGGTTTTTCGTTTTGCAGGCATCATCAAGGGATTGGGGAAAACTCCACCCAGTGGTCGCGCTCGCCGGAAGCTCCGAGGACGAGGAATCCGCCCGTGGTCGCGACTCCGTCCAGCGCCGCCGCGAGTTCAGCAGGTGAGGCCACGGGTTCCACCCGGGCGCGGTCAGTTGTGGAGACGTAGAGCAACTTCATCCCGCGACTGAGGACGCCTGCGAATGGAGAATCCGCCGCCACCTGCTCCACTTCCAGCCCGATCGGCTCGGCGAGTCCGAGAAGATTGCGCTCAATGCGGCGCAGCACTCGCACGGACACACCGCGGACCTCCCCGGACTTCACCCCGGACTCCGCCGGCACGGCTTTGTCGAAATCTTCGATTACCAGGCTCAGTTCCTTTACATCCTTCTCGCGCCGCACGGTGAAAGTGAGCGTGTCGCCCACCTTGTGCTCACGCAGCGCTCGCCGCCATTCGCTGAGTCCGGAAACCCGGGTACCGTTCACCGATTCGATGACATCGCTCATGCTCAGCCCGGCCTTTTCCGCCGGCGAGCGCCGGGTGACGCCGCTGACGACGACCGCCTCCACCGGCTTCTCCTGCGCGGCGGAAACTTTCGGCCAGTCTTCCACGGAGAGTCCGTGATAAATGCGCGGGCGCCCCTTGCTGCGGAGGCGGTCCAGAGTCTCCAGCACATCGTTCCCTGGAATGGCTAGGCCGTAGCCCTCTGCGGCGACGGCTTCATCCGGCCCCTGCAGCTTGCGGGTGATGAGACCGATGATATCCCCCTGAAGGTTCACCAGCGGCCCTCCGGAATTGCCGGGATTGATCGTGCAGTCGGTCTGAAGATAGGCCGTGAGCGTGTCGCTCACGCGGCGGTCGCGGTAACTGATGATGCCCCTGGTGACGGTCCCGCGAAGGTTGAACGGACTGCCCATCGCCATCACGTCGTGACCGACCTTCACTTTGTCAGAGTCGCCAAATCGCAGCGCCGCAAAGACCTCGCCGGGATGGCGCGGCTCCACTTTCAGCAGCGCGAGGTCTATCTGATCGTCCTTGTCCACCAGCGTCGCCCGCCGCGCGCCATCTTCGGCGCTCAGCGTGACGAAGATGCGGTCAGTGCCTCCGTCCACGACATGCCAGTTGGTGATGACGTGCCCCTCCCTGGAAACGATCGCGCCGGAGCCCACGCCTGGCTCGGTGATGTATCGCTCCACTTTTTCCGCCGCACGGCCTGGCTTCAATGGACCTTCTTCCATCACCGCGCGCCGCCGCTCCACCTGGATGCTGACTACGCCTGGCTTCACCCGTTCCACCACCAGTGCCTGCTCGTCGCTCAGCGCTGTCGAAACCGGTGTCTGTCCCAGGTCCACTCGGGGCCGTTCCTCCGCGGTGAATGTGTCAGGCGCCGCATCGCTGCCGCGCTTTTGGAACACGCGGCTGTCAATCAGCCACAGCACGCCAAAGGCCGCCGCGAAAGCGGCCGCCGCATACGAAATCCTGCGCAGCACGGGAGTCATGGCCGCCGAGTGTGGCGGCGCACCGGATCATTGCAAGCCCTGCCGCCTCACGCCCGCGGTCACTTGAGCGACATCAAAAACGCCACCAGGTCCGCGAGTTCCTGCGGTGTCAGGATTTGATCAATGCCCTGCGGCATGAGCGAGGCCGCGCCGGGATTCATCGCGGCGATGTCTGCCGTGGCGACCGTCGCATCCGGCGTCACCGCGCCGGTGACGAGCGTCACGCTCTGAGCGTTTTGATTTTTGATGATGCCGTAGGCCAGCGTGCCGTCCTTCTTCTTCACCTCCACCGGCTCGTAACTGCGCACGAAACTCGCCGACGGATACGCGATGGCCTCCAGCAAATCCCGCCGCGTGCGAATGCCGCCGATCTTGCTCAAGTCCGGGCCGATGTGTTTGCCAAAGTAACCCGCCTGGTGGCACAGCACGCAGGACGACTTGGCATGTTGGAAGACGACCTTGCCGCGCAGCGAGTCACCGTCGGGCAGCGTCTTCTCCAGTTCATCCAGCCGCGCCTTACGCTGCTCCGCGCCAGTATTCAACTTCGCCCGCGCCGCAGTGAGACGCTGCTGCACTTTCTCCGGGAACTCGCCGAGGCATTCCGCCGTGTCCTGCGCAGACAGCGTGTTGAGCGCGCCGCCTTTCTCCAACTGCTCCACCAGCGCGATGCCGAGAGCTTCATCGGTGGCTTTGGAAAATGCGCGCAGCAGCACTGGGCGGTGCAGCAGACTGGCTTCGGGCAGCGCCCCGGCCAGCGCAGCGAGTTGTGGCGGGGTGAGCGTGGCTTTGGCCAGCACTGCGGCCGCGACATCGGACAGATTAGTCCGATCAGTCGAATCAGATTTCCCCAACAACGCCGCCAGCAACACGCCAAACCCCTCTTCCCCTGGCACCACAGGACTCACCGCCAGCATCAGTGCCAGGCGCACCGTCTCCGGACGCTTCTCATCTAGCGCCATGCCGCTGAGCTTCTCGCGCAGTCCCTCCAACTTCTTCGGCGGCTGCTCCGCGAAGACCGCCGCAGCGAGCGCCGCCGCCTTCGCATCCTCCGCACGCAGCACCGCCAGCAGCGGCCCCGCCCACTCGCGCACGAATTCATGCTGCGGCGCGCTCTGCGCCATCACTTCCAAGAGCATCTGCTGAATGGGGCCGGCTTTCGCCTGGGAAAGCCACGCGCCAAGTTGTTTGCGGAACTCATCCTCTCTCACCACCGCTTCCACTGCCGGGCGCAGAACGGAGGGATCGGTCTCACCAGCGAGTTGTTCCTTCAGCCAAACACCCGCCGTCTCGCGCCAGGCGGGAACTTTCTGCAGGCAGAAGACAGCAGCTTCGCGGACGCCGGTGTCCGCTGACAACAGAAACTTCCCGATACCCGCAGGATCATCGAACATCTCCGGATCGGTCTGGCTGACCCAGTAGAGTCCGATGCGGTGCAGCGCCGGTTCGCTGCTGCGAAAAGCTTGCCGTGGACCTTTCGCGTCAGCACCTTCGATGAAGGCAAACGTCAGGGCGTGTTCGAGAAAACGATCCATCCCCGGCAAAGCGGAGGAGGCGAGGAGTGATGCCGTGACGGCTCTGGACTGCGCTGTTATCTCTCCGAGGCCGCCTTGGGCCTCCGGGTTGAAGTCACGCTGCGACGGCCATTGGCCGAGAGCCTCAATGGCCATGCGGCGAATGTGAAGGTTGGGAGACCTGGCCTGTTCACTGAGCGGCTTAAGCAGCGCTTCGATCGCCTTCTCGCGTGCCGCAAGATCGCCTGCCTTTGCCTGCCCGACGAGGGCCGGGGGTTCTGCGGGCTTCTCCAGTTTCCACCGCGGCTCCGGGCACCTCGTGCTCACTTCTCCGCCCGTTTTCCGCAGCCGGTAGATCGCGCCAGTGACTTCCGGCTTCGCCACCTGGCTCGTGGGGCAACACAGCTTATACCAGCCGCCGGTATCAATGACGAGCACGCTGCCATCCGGTGCCTGGAGGACATCGGTAGGATGGAAGTCGGGATGATCGCAGGTGAGGAAGTCGCTGTCTGTGGTCTGCCAGGTGGAGCCGAGCGGTTCCAGAATGTGGCGGCTGACTTTGCGCGTGTTGAACTGGCACACCAGCAGGTCGCGCCCGTAGCGGCACATGCCGCACGGAGCGGCGGGGCCGAGATGCGTCATCACCGGCATGAGCGGGCCAGTGCGAATGTGTCCGTCGAGCACGTCGTGATCCTTGCCCCACACGCCGCCGCGCACGGCGTGGATGAGGCCATCGCGTTTTCCATCGCCGGGATGCTGGAAGAACGTGCCGCTGACGATGAGGTCGCCTTCCGGCAGCCACGCTAGGCCCACGGGATTGTCCATTCCGGCGGTGAAGACGCAGTCGAAGTCTGTGCCGTCAGGCTTCATGCGAAAGACGTGGCTGGCGCGCGACTTCCAGCCTTTCTGGCCTGGCAGATCATGCGTCTGCTCGGCGAACGCTCCTTTGCACCAGTAGATAAGGCCATCCGGCCCGGCGTAGGGACCGTGGAGATCGTTGGCACAGCCGGTGAGCGTCTTGCCGTCGAACCAAACCTCGCGCTTCTCCGCCACGCCGTCGTCATCGGCGTCAGTGAACTTCCATATCTGCGGCGGGGCGGCGACATAGACCACGCCCTGATGCCAGAGCACGCCCTCGGGGAACATGAGTTGATCCGCGAACACCGTGCGCTTGTCGAACACGCCGTCGCCATTGGTGTCTTCGATGCGCAGCAGCCGATGCGGCTTCTTCTTGAGCTGCTCCTCCACCTTCTCGTTCGAGCCGGACGAGTCGGTAACGTAGAGCCGGCCTTTGTCATCGAAGCAGGCTTCGATGGGCCGCTCCACGAGCGAAGGCGGCGCGGCGACGCTGACTGTGTAGCCGTCGGCGGGTGTGAGTTGGCGGCCATGGAGTTCCACGCCGCGGCAGAGTGACATACCAACGATGATGGGGAGGAGACGCAGTGGATTCATGAACAGACGGAACCAGATGCACGCCGCAGAGTCAATCCATCAACCGTGGCCCGGGCTTCCAGCCCGAAGGTCCTCAGCAGATGAGAACTGCGGGCTGGAAGCCCGAGTCACGGTTGTATTGCTAGATAGAGTAAAAAAAGTAAAATAAGAATTGACGGACGTAACATCTTCTGCATAGTGCGCGTCACCTTCACGACAGAATATGAAATCAATTTCCAGAGAGACAACGCATGCAACGCCAGTCCGGCCAGGACTGCGTTTGTGGTCCCTCTGCGTCAGTGGAGAGATGATGAACGCCGCCCATTATGGTCAACCCAAGGGTGACTTTATCCTAAACCCGCAGGTGAGCGGTCAGACGATTCGAGTCTGACAGACTTCCAGGAAAAACTTCCAAAAGTTTCCCGAAGCCCCGCTCACCTCACAGGAGAGCGGGGCTTCTTTTTTGTTTCAAACCCACTAAAATTGACCTTTCCGGCGCCCGGCGTACCGGTTCACTCCATCGCCAGGCCCCGGAAACCCACACCGGATAATCCATCCACCATCCCATCACGGTCCGCTCTCAATGAGAAACACCCCTCCACCGGCTGCAACCGGTGGAGGGGCGGAAGACGGACCGCCGACAGAGAGTGCCACTACGCATGATCCCCACAACGGGCCGCCGCGAATCTGTTCGCTGCACCCAAAGGAAAAGTCAACCCGCCGGACGCGGGCGACAGGGAATTCTATGCATAGATAACTCAAAGTCCATGGGCGTTACTTTTCTATATATCCACAAAGGCTTCCCGGAAGGTGTGCCTCTAAAACACCTGAACATCCGCCGAGAAATCCTGCGGGTGCGGCGCCGAGAGGCGCGGCAGCGGTGTTCGTTCTTTTGTACACACAGGGGCGCGGGCGGGCGGTAATCCGTGCCGCCCGCGCTCCACTATTTTCCACAGCGCGGCCCGGACGGGCCGTGCTGTCATGCGGCCATCGTTCAGCAGCAGGATCCCGGTATGCCAATCCGGGGACGCCGGTGCGATTCCGGCTGACCGCACCATTTCAAATTCGCGCCGCGCGCCAGCTTGCGTAGCAGGGAGTCCAAATCCCAGCCCGCTCCGGGCAGCACGGAGGCGGCGCGCCATTTTCCAGGGGCCTTCGTTCAATAGGAGGACCGCTGTCTTGCACACAGCAGACGCCGGAGCGTAACCGGCAGGCTCCACCAGTTTTACCGGAGGCCAGCATGCCTCCAGCAGGCGCTTAACCGCGCCTGCCACAATTTCATGGGGAATGCCCCGGCCAGCGGATTGTAACTCCGCCGTCTTCAAACAGGCCGGAAGCGACCAGTGGCGCACTACCACCATTTCCCACCACTTTCACATTGGCCCGTTAGCTCAGCCACGAAGAGCAGCCGCCTGTCGAGCGGCAGGTCGCCGGAGCAATGCCGGCACGGGCCGCCAATTTCCATTCCCTGGTGAGGTAAAGCAGCCTGCCGGTCTGTTAAACCGGTCGTCATGGTGCGAGTCCATGCCGGGGAGCCACTTCAACATTCGGATACGAGGGAGCCAGCGAACCCGGCTGATTTGGGATCAGCAGAAGCCCGGCGCAACACCGGGGTATCCGACCACTTTTTCCTTCCGTAGCTCAAGAGCAGAGCCGCCGGCCGATAACCGGCAGACCGTGGCGCGATACCACGCGGAAGGACCATTCACATCCATCGCTGGATGGCTCAGAGAGATGAGCAGCGGTCTGAAAAGCCGCACAGGCCGGTGCGATACCGGCTCCAGCGGCCATTTTCACACGCGGTATTGGTGTAACAGCGAGCACGTCTGTCTTCCACACAGAGAGCGCCGGGGCAGCACCGGCATACCGCACCATCGTAGCGTGGACTTCCAGCCCACCACCATCTCCACAGCTATGTGGCCAGGATGCCCACGCTACTTATGTTCCCGAAGTGTAAGAGTCCATGCACGCCGCAGTGCGAACGCGGAAGTTGCTGGTGCGAATCCAGCCGGGACCACCATTTCACACTCCCCTGTGGCCGACACAGAAAGGCACTCGTCTTGTAAACGAGATCATGCGGGCGCGACTCCCGCCGGGGGATCCATCTTCCATCAACCAGCACCCACGCATTCCATGTCTTCACTGCCGCACCGCCTTACTTCGCCACGCCTGTTGCTTCGTCCCTGGCAGCCGCAGGACCGCCCGCGCTTCGAGCAGGCGGTGGAGGAAAGTTTCGATCATCTGCGCCCCTGGCTGCCGTGGGCGCGGGTGCCGCTGGAGGAGCAGTGGAGCGAGTTGGAGGCCTTTCTGCGCAAGCCGGAGACCGCTCACGATGTGCTCTACGCCATGTTCGACGCGACGGATTCCACCGTGCTCGGCGGCATCGGCGTGCATCATCGCGGCACTGAGGAGGAACGCGAGATCGGCTACTGGCTGCACTGCGACGCTGTCGGCAGGGGCTATATGACAGAGGCCGTGGAAGTCGTCATCGCGGCGATCTTTGAAGCGCTGCCGATCACCGCCATTACCATCATCTGCGATCCGGCCAACGTCCGCAGCGCTGGCGTGCCGCAGCGGCTGGGCTTTGAGAACACCGGCATTTTTCCGCCAAAGGTCATCACGCCTGACCGGATGGAGGACATGATCTGGCGCATCACGCGGGAAGCGTGGCTGCGCCGCAACGAAACCAGGGGCACGTAGTGTAACAGCAGCATTCGACTCTGTGAAAGTCGCGGAGCGGGGGCAGAACCCGCCGGCCCCACCACTCCTGGAAAGATGAAACGACATGGCGCGCACGGTGAAGTCGTGGAGCCAGCGGGCTGCAACCCCGCCATACCCGGTGCGACTCCGGGGCGCGCCTCCACTTTTTGGTCTGTAGCTTAAGGGTAAAGCACGGGGCTCATAACCCCGGGGATGCTGGTTCAAGTCCAGCCGGACCGACCATTTTTCGCGGCTTC
>JANOZA010000267.1:0-4856 GCA_031429155.1 Verrucomicrobiota bacterium
TGGACTGATTGGGAAATCCCGCGCTGGCCCACTGCGCGGAAAAGGTATTTCCGAAAAGCTTCACCAGACGCAGCCGGCAGTTGGCTATGGTCGTCTTGCCCGCAGCATCCGCCGCCACATGCAGCGCCGTTTTCTCCTGCCGGACCTGCACTGCCGCCGGATAGGACAGCCGCGCCGCGCTGGCCGTGTCCAGCGCCGCCCGTATCACAGCCTCCGTGTTTTGTTTTATATTCAGCGTCACCTCCAGGACAGCGCAGCCATCGGCCAGGTCTTCGGCCAGGGCCAGAGCGACCGTGTCATCATTGGGAGTAGGATTGGAAGCCATAATACGTCGGTTTATTTTAGGTTTTTTGGTGGGCAGTGTGGTGACGGACCCCGGCTCGTCCCAGTTGCCGGAGTCCCAGGAGCCTTCATCCCAGTTTGGTGTCATGGATGAGGGAGAGGGTTGAAAGTGATGCGCCGGAGAATGCCCGTCCGCCTGGCAAACAGTCTCCTTCATGCTCTGCCGACAGTCTGTAGCCCGTGGGGGAGGCTCCCCCATGCTCTGCCGACAGTCGGTAGCCCGCGGGGGAGACTCCTTCATGCTCTGCCGACAGTCTGTAGCCCGTGGGGGAGACTCCCCCATGCTCTGCCGACAGTCTGTAGCCCGTGGGGGAGACTCCCCCATGCTCTGCCGACAGTCTGTAGCCCGTGGTGGAGACTCCTTCATGCTCTGCCGACAGTCGGTAGCCCGTGGGGGAGACTCCCTCACGCTCGGCCGACAGTCTGTAGCCGGAAGGTGAGACTCCCCCTCGCTCTGCCGACAGTCGGTAGCCGGATGCGGAGTCGCCTCCTCCCCCGTGGCTCGGGCATGGCGAGAGCCTGCCCGTGTTAGTCCGTTCGTCGCCTCCACCCGCCAGCGGCTCCCCGACTCCCATCCCGATGGACATTCTCCCTGCCACCGCCGCCGGGGCGGGGGAGGCATGAGAGGATAGTGTCAGCAGCTTCATGCCGCCACCGTTCTCCGCCGCCCGGAGTTCCGCGACGCAATTATAATTGCCAGCCCGCTTCGGAAAACCCCTCCGCCCTGACCGCTAGTGCCGCAAAACTCGCCCGCAGCGCCGCGCACAGGATGCGCACCGTCCCACAGCGCGGATCATGCTCCCCATGCTCCAGTTGGCCGATGGTCTGCCGCGGCAGGCCGCAAAGCCTCGCCGCCTCCCCCTGGGAGAGCCCCTGCATTTCCCGCAGGCCCCGGATCAGGACCGCCAGGATGCGCGTATAGAGCGTCGCCCCGTGCTTCGGCTGCAGCGCCCGCACCGCCTCCAGCGTCACCGGCACCAGCGCCGGATCCGCCACCGCCAGCCGCGGAATGGGCATTCCGTCCCGCCCCCGTTTCCCCCGCCCGCCCTTCCGCTCCAGCCGGTGCCCCGCCGGCCTTCCGCCAGGTTTCCGTTCTTTTGACGGCTGCTGCTTCATGATCAGGATTCAGAATGATGGCACCGGGCGGAGAACGCATCTCCCCCGCCGGGCATTAGGTTATTTTTTCAGAAACATAAGACCACCCGCCGCCACAGATGTTCAAAAATATTTCCGCCCGCCCGGTCCGCCGCCCGCATCCACTTACAGAAAACAGTTTGCCCCCGCCCCCGCCCCTGACAGATTGGAAGCCCCGCCAGCCACCACCCCGCTCCCCTGCCACCATGAGTTTCTACGCGCACACCCATCCTGACGGCGAGTCCGCATGGGAACCGCTGGAGGTCCACCTCCAGGAAGTGGCCGCACTGGCAGGGCAATACGCCGCCGCGTTCGGTGCCGGAGAATGGGGCCGCCTCGCCGGTCAGTGGCATGACCTGGGGAAGTTCTCGCAGGCGTTTCAGGATTACCTGCGTTCGGCAGGCGGAGCGGCTGATCCTCACGGGGAGGATAGTGGTGGCAGTGCGGGGAGGGTGGACCATTCCAGCGCCGGGGCGCAACGGGCGGGGACCCAAGGCCGGTCGGGGCCGCTCATGGCTTATCTCATCGCAGGCCATCATGCCGGGCTGCCGGACGGAGTGGAACTGCGGGGACGCCTGCGAAAGGAAATACCTGAGTGGGAGGCCAACTGCCCGCCGGTGTGGAAAGAAGGAGCCATTCCCGGTCCGCCGCTGGCTAACTGCGGAAATGAGCTTCCGGGTGCGTTCCGGCTGGCGTTCTTTCTGCGCATGGTTTTCTCCAGCCTGGTGGATGCGGATTTTCTCTGCACGGAAAGCTTCATGGCGGCGGAGAAGTCGGCGCTGCGGGCAGAGTGGCCGGAGGATGTCATCGGAAGAATGGAAGCGGCGCTGCTCCGGCGGCTGGTTGCTTTCGGTGAGCCGAAGACGAAGGTGGACAAGGAACGGCAGACGGTGCGTGAGGCGTGCGAGGCGGCAGCGGACCTTGCTCCGGGTTTCTTTGACCTGACAGTGCCGACCGGCGGCGGCAAGACGCTGTCCTCGCTGCTCTTTGCCCTCCGCCATGCGCAACGGCACGGGTTGCGCCGGGTGATCTATGGCATTCCCTACACGAGCATCATCGAACAAAACGCCGCTGTCTTCCGCGATGCCTTCCAGGGATTGTCCGACGAACTCGGGCAGGATGTAGTGCTGGAACACCATTCCAATCTCGAGCCGGAAAAGGAAACCACGCGCAATCGCCTCTCCGCAGAGAACTGGGATGCGCCGCTGGTGGTGACGACGAATGTGCAGCTCTTCGAGTCGCTGTTCGCCTGCCGCACTTCCGCCTGCCGGAAACTGCACCGGTTGGCGAAGTCCGTTATCATTCTGGATGAAGCGCAGTCGCTTCCCTCCGGCTTGTTGCGGCCGGTGCTGGCGGCGCTGCGGTGTCTGGTGCAGGACTACGGCTGTTCTGTTGTGCTCTGCACGGCTACGCAGCCGGCGCTGGAAAGGAGGGAAGGCTTTGCGCAGGGCATCCCGGCGGAGGCCATTCGCTCCATCGTGGCGGACCGCTCCCGGATTTACACCAGCCTGAAGCGGACCACGGTGGAAACGCTGGGGCCGGTGACGAATGAATCGCTGCGGCAGAAACTCCTGCGGGATGAACCGAGTGCGCTGGTGGTGGTGAATACGACCAAGGCGGCGCGGGAACTCTATGCGTGTCTGCCGGAGGTAGCGCCCCGCTTCCATCTCTCTGCCCGCATGTGCCCGGAGCACCGCACGGAGGTCTTGAAGAAAGTGAAGCTCCGTCTGCACGAGCGCCAGCCGGTGGTGCTCGTCTCCACACAATTGATCGAAGCCGGCGTGGATGTGAGCTTCCCCGCCGTGTTCCGGGCGGAGTGCGGCCTGGATTCTCTGGCGCAGGCCGCGGGCCGTTGTAACCGGAATGGAGAACTGCGCGATGCGGATGGCCATGAAATCCCAGGGCGGGTGTTCCACTTCCAGCACGACGGATACGCCATCCCCCCGCGACTCGTGGACCTGCGCGATGCGGAGGCGGATGCGCGGCAACTCATCGGCTTGTATGCAGATGACCTGCTCTCGCTGGAGGCCATTGAGCATTACTTTCGCCTGCACATCTGGACGGTGGGGCAGCGGACTAATCAGTGGGACAAACCTGATGTGATGAACTGCTTCCAAATCGGCGGGAACGATGCGCCCTACATGGCGCTCCAGTTCCGCGATGCGGCAAAGCGTTTCCAGATGATCCCGCAGGCCACGCATCCGCTGGTCATTCCGTGGGGAGCGGCGGGCAAAGCTCTCTGTGAGGAACTGCGCGAGTGGAACAAATTCAAGCGGCCGCCCACCCGCGCCCACTACCGCCGCGCGCAGCGCTACACAGTGCAGGTCTATGAGCATGAGTGGCAACAGTTTCCCCTCACAGGCCGCGTGGAGTCGCTGCACGACGGCGCGATTCACCTGCTGGTCCACCCGGAGAACGATTACGACGCAGCCTTTGGCCTGCGCCCGCCGGATGCCCCCGGCTTAACGGATGCGTTCATGGTTTGACTTCTTCCATTGTGCCCGAACCTCCACTGCCCTATCACGCCATGAATGAACTGGATCGAGAACATCAACCGCTGGCGCCGCCTTCCCCCGGAGGTGAAGCTGCGGCATTGCCGGGAGGCGATTCCGCTGGATGTGGCTCAGAGCATGGCCTTCGAGGGGGAGCCGGTGCCGGTGGAGAGAATCCGCGCGACACTCGCCCGGCTCATGCGCCGCAGACGGGCATAGGCAGAGCCACCTCAGGACAGGATTGCAAAACCTCCGCATCCCGGGTGCGCAGTTTTATACCGTGCTCCTTTGCCACCCAGACATACGAGGCGTCATACACGGTTAAACCCCGCTGGATGGCCAGATCCAGAACCTGCGGACCATCCAGATGCTCCCACGTCTGCGAGATCAGCCGCTCGGCGTTTCTCATGTGCTGGAGGGCGGTCGGTGCATCCAGAAGCGAATCCTTCGATCGCACGCTGGTACGCAGCGCATTGCCCAGTTCATATCGCCACAGGGAGGGCGAAATCCATGTGGAGTCCTCCGCGAGGAGGAGTTCGGCGGAGGCTTTCCGGACCTCTGTGCCGATAAAGAAGTCCAGCAGGACGGTGGCATCAATGACGATCATAAAATCATCCCCGCCTCAATCCCGGCCCTCCCTGACCGCGGCGGCAATCTCCTCGTCTGTCAGAAACCGCGGCATTCTGGAGCGCGCGGCATTTGTCTCCGCGATGATGCGGGCGATTTCCGCCGTCCGTTCCTCCGCCGCAGGTGCCAGCACGGCTTCAAACGCTGCCACCGCCTCCTGCTCGAGGCTGCGCTGGTTGCGAAGCGCCCGCGTTTGCAGCCGCTCGAAGAGTGTCGCTGGCACATTTTGCAAAGTCAGTGTCATGATGCAGCATGATGAGC
>JANOZA010000268.1:0-6063 GCA_031429155.1 Verrucomicrobiota bacterium
ACGGCATCGAGCAGGCCGCCGAGAGTGTCCTTGGCGACGACACCGCGGCGCTCCAATTGGCTGAATCCCAACTCCAGGAAGCCGCCGAAGTCATGCAGCGCGAGATGGAGCAGCAGAACGGTCAACAGCCTGGCGAGCAAAACCAGCAGGCGAATGCCGGCGGACAGCCGCAGCCGCGGGAAGGACAACAACCGCGCGAAGGTGAGGCTCAGAATCAGCCGCGCGAAGGTACGCCTCAGACTGCGCAAAACCAGCCGCAGGAAGGCCAGCCCCAACAAGGCGAGGGCCAGCAGCCCGGCCAGCGCGAAGGCCAGCAGCAGGGTCAGCAGCGAAGTGCAACTTCGCGCTCCGGGTCAAACGAAGGCGGACGCGGCGGCGGCCCACAGGAGAATTTTGAAACCGCCCGCGGCCCGCGCAGGAATCGCCAGACGGGCAGCCCGCTCACCGGCGACGGCTTCACCGACTGGTCCGACAGTCTGCGCGAAGCCGAGGAGTTGGTGGACGGCAACGACCTGCGCAACGAAATCGCCCAGGCCCGTGAGCGCGCCCGCCAGATGCGGCTCGACATGAAGAAGGCCGACAAGAAACCCGACTGGGCCGTGGTGCAGTTGGAGATCGTGAAGCCGCTGGTGGAAGTGCGGAACCGCGTGCGCGAAGAACTGGCCCGCCGCGATTCCGACAAAGCCCTCGTCCCCGTGGACCGCGATCCCGTTCCGGCGCAGTTCTCAGAGAACGTGCGGCGGTATTATGAACAGCTTGGCAAAGAGTGATGCACGCGAACGGAGACAGCATCACCGGGAGTGGCGGCATATTGCCGCCATGTATCATCAGCGCCGCAGGCCACTTTTTTAGAAGTGCGCTGCGCGTTTTATTTCAAATGGCGGCAGTATGCCGCCACTCCCAGTCGCTATGACCGCCACCCTCACATTCACCTCCACGGGACCGTGGATGCTCGCCGCTGCCGGCGGGCTGGCGTTGTGTGCGTTGCTTTCGCTCTACGGCTATGCGCGGAATGGCGGGCTGCGGCGCGGATGGCCGGGCGTGGTGCTGAAGCTCGCGGGACTGGCACTGCTTTGTCTGTGCGCGATGGAGCCGCAATGGACTGGGCAGCGGGCGCGGCCGGGGGCGAATGTCTTCGCCATTCTCGCGGACAACAGTCAGAGCATGGGCCTGACGGATGCGGACGCGAAGGAATCGCGCGGCTCGCATATGCGGACGGCGCTCGATCCTTCCCGCTCGCAATGGCCGGCGACTCTGAGTGACTCGTTTGATGTGCGTCGTTACGGATTCGATGCGCGGCTGCATTCAGTAGAGGACTTTGGGACTCTGGCATTTGACGGCCGGGCATCAGCGCTGGGCTCCACGCTGAAGACTCTGGAGGGACGGTTTCGCGGACGTCCGTTCGCCGGTGTGTTGCTGTTCACGGATGGGAATGCCACGGACCTGGCCAATCTCTCCGGCGATCTGGCGTCGCTGCCTCCGGTGTATCCGGTGGTCGTCGGCGGCAGCGGGCCGGCGCGGGATTTGGCGCTGGGCAAGGTGTCGGTGGCGCAAAGCGCCTTCGAAGATGCGCCGGTGACGGTGGATGCGGCACTGACGTCGTTCGGCTGTGCAGGTGAGCCGGTGATCGTACGGCTTACGGATCGGGTGGGTAAATTAGTGGAAGTGCAGCGGCTGAATGCTCCCCCGCAGGGGCAGAGCGGCGGCGTGCGATTTCAGGTGAAACCAGAGGGTCAAGGATTGTCATTCTACCGGCTGGAGGCGCGGCTGGAGAAAGAGTCCGCCGATTCCAAAGAGGCAACGCCGGCGAACAACACCAGGCTCATCGTGACGGATCGCGGCCAGGGGCCGTATCGCATTCTCTACGTCTCCGGCCGGCCTAACTGGGAATACAAATTTCTCCAGCGCGCCGTGATGGCCGACCCGCAATTGCAGATGACCGGGCTCATGCGCGTGGCGCGGCGCGAACCGAAGTTCGACTTCCGCGGTCGCGCAGGTGAGACGGGCAATCCGCTCTTCCGCGGCTTCGGCGATCAGTCGCGCGAGGCGACAGGGAGCTATGATCAGCCGGTGCTCGTTCGCCTTAACACGCTGAACGACGTGGAACTGCAGGCCGGGTTTCCCGCCACGGCGGAGGATCTCTACAAGTGGCACGCTTTGATTATTGATGATCTGGAGGCCGCGTTTTTCACCGCGGCGCAGGCAGCGCTGCTGCAGAAGTTTGTGTCTGAGCGCGGGGGTGGCGTGCTGATGCTGGGGGGCATGGAATCATTCGCCGAGGGAGCCTATGCGCGCACGCCCATCGGCGACATGCTCCCGGTTTACCTAACCGGGGCGACGGAAGCGGCGGCGGCCAAAGCACCGGGTCCGCTCCGTTACGAACTGGACCGCGAAGGCTGGCTCCAGCCGTGGGCGCGACTGCGCAGCAGCGAGGACGGCGAGAAGCAGCGGCTCGCAGCGATGCCGGCATTCGAAGTGATGAATCGTGTGCGCGACGTTAAGCCCGGAGCCAGCACCATCGCCACCGCTCAAGACGAGCAGGGCCAGTCCGCGCCGGCACTGGTGGTGCAGCGTTTTGGCCTTGGCCGCACCGCGGCGCTGACCATCGGCGACGTGTGGCGCTGGGGCATGAAAAGCCCGGAAGCCCGCACGGACATGGAGCGTGCCTGGCGGCAGCTTTTACGCTGGATGGTTTCGGATGTCCCCGGCCGTGTCTCGCTGACTGCTGAGCCTGTGCCCGGCGATGCCACCAGTGCCGTCAAACTTCAGGTCCGCGTCCGCGATGCGAAATGGCAGCCGGTGGACAACACCACGGTCACTATCGAAATCGAAAGCGTCATCGCCGACGGCACTCCGCCCGCGACATTGAAACTCACTGCCCAGCCTTCGTCAGGCGAAGCCGGTCTTAGCGAAGCCACTTTCGTCCCCCGCTCTGCCGCTGCCTTCCGCGCCCGCGCGGTGGCAATGAATGCCACCGGTTCCGAAGAAGGACGCGCCGAAGCCGGCTGGACCTCCGATCCCGCAGCGACGGAGTTCGCTTCTCTCGTGCCCAACCGGACCTCACTGGACGAACTCGCTCGCCGCACGGGAGGCCGCGTCCTCACGGTGGATGAACTCGACGACTGGGCGCGGAGTCTGCCATCGGAGAAGGCACCGGTGATGGAACCCACCTCTCAGCCGCTCTGGCACACGCCCTGGATTTTCATCCTCGCCATCGCCTGCCTCTGCGGAGAATGGGCGTGGCGCAGAACCCACGGAATGCCATGAAGAATACCCTGACAGCAATCCTGCTTCTCATGTCCTCCTGCCTCCACGTCCGGGCAGAAGCCACCGTCATCATCGTGACGGGCGCACCCGGGGAGGCTGAATTCGAGGCGGACTTTACGAAACAGTCCACGGCATGGCGCGAAGCGGCGCAGAAGGGCGGAGCGCGGGTGATTGAGATCGGCATAGGGCCGGAGAGCAAAGACAAGCCAGACAGTGACACCCTGCGCGCGGCGCTTGCCGCGGAGAAGCCTGATGGTCAGGATGCCTTGTGGCTGGTGCTCAATGGTCACGGCACCTGGGATGGGAAAGTCGCGCGGTTCAACCTGCGGGGGCCTGATGTTTCCGCTGATGATGTGGCGGCATGGATGAAGCCGGTGAAACGCCCCGCGGCCATCATCAACACGGCATCGGCCAGTGCACCGTTCATTGCCGCGCTCGCCGCACCTGGACGGATCGTCATCACTGCGACTCGCAGCGGCAGCGAGCAAAACCTGACGCGGTTCGGCACGCACCTGGCCGCCTCATTCACTAACCGCGCCGCTGACATAGATACCGATGGATCGGTGTCGCTGCTGGAGGCGTTTCTCGCCGCGTCGCGGACGACGGCGGAGTTCTACAAATCCGAAAAGCGGCTCGCCACCGAGCACGGGCTCATAGACGACAACGGGGACGGACTGGGCACTCCGGCAGACTGGTTCAAAGGACTTCGAGCCGTGAAGAAGTCCGACAAAGGCACCGCGCCGGACGGCGCCGCAGCCCGGCATTTCTTCCTCATCGCCTCGGCAGCGGAGAAGCAATGGTCGCCCGACAACATCAAACAACGAGATCTGCTGGAGGCCCGTCTTGCCGCGCTCCGCGAATCGAAGGCCGCCATGAAGGAGGATGATTACTATGCGCAGATGGAGGCAGTGTTCCTTGAACTGGCGCGGCTGACTCAAAGCGTGGCCAAAGCCGCACCCCGATAGCGCGCAGCGTTACTTCCCGGCCGGCTTCGGGTCGCCGGGATACGGAGGATTCGTCCATGCGCCGGGCGCCACGGTCTTGATGTTGGCCGGAGTTTCGGCTGGTGTCAGGCCCATGGCCCAGGACAGACCACCGGTGAGGACCCCTTGGAACAGAGGATTCGTCCAGACATCCTCGCGGTGGCCCATGCTGGTGTAGAAGACACGGCCTTTGCCCTCCGTCCGCGTCCACGTGGAAGGATAGGCCGGGCGCTGGTAGTCAATGCCCTTCATGGCCGGTGCATCCTGGAGCAGCAGCACATGAATGTCCTCACGGAAGTCCTTCAGCGAATACCACTCCTCGTTCATCTCAAAGCTCTCACCCAGTTTCTCCATGCCGGGAAACTTCGGATTGATGACGGTGTTCTTCGCCACCTGCTGCGCTCCGTGCTTGATAAACTCCGCGCCGAGCAGGCGCACGTAACTGTCTGCTGCCGCGCCGTGATTCACATAGCGGTCCGGTCCCTTCTTCGATTCGTTGGCGGTGTGAAACGTGTCGGCAGCCGAGTGCGTGCCGGCGAAAGCCCCGCCGTTCTTAACATAGTCCAGGAGCGCCTGTTTCCCCGCTGCCGTCATGGGCGGCTGCTTGTCGGTGCCGGGACTGGTGAGGTCGCCGGTGGTGTAGAAGAGCACAGCATCGAATCCCTTCAAATACTCCGGCGTGAACAGCGAGCCGTCTTTGGAGAAAGTGAAATCCCAGCCGTTCTTCTCACCCATCTTGAGGAGTTGAATCTCCGCCCACGATGGCTGGCCGTTCTTCCATGAGATCACCGAGTGCTCAAAGCCGCTCGATTTGGTGAAGAACAGAATCTTCTTCTTCACCGCCGCCGATGAGGGTTCGGCAGCAACAACGGGCGAATGGTGCTGCACCGCCGTGAGGACCGTGCCAAGAACGAGAAGAGGACAGAGAAAACGTAGAATCATGGTGCGCTGTGGACGGACCAGACGGAAAGATCAAGTCCCGGACCGCATCGCGACTGCGGAAGACCGGATCACTTGCGAATCTGTGCGAAGAGCCACTTGGGGACTTCGGGATCGGTTTCAACTTTGCCGATGATGCCGTGCCCTTCGCCGGGATACTCAGTGTATTTCACCGGGGCGCGGAGTTTTTCGAGAGCTTTGGCGATGGCGCGGCTTTGGTCTGGCTTCACGACGTCATCCTTTTCGCCGTGGAAAATCCAGAGAGGAATCTTGCGGAGGTTGCGTGCCGCTTCCGTACCGATGCCTCCTGCGACGGGAATGCCGGCGGCGAACATCTTCGGCTCCTGGTTCATGAATGAGAAGGTGCCGTAAGCTCCCATGCTGTAGCCGATGAGGTAGATGCGGTCTTCGTCTATCGGGAGGTTTTTGGTCATGTCCTTGAGGGTCTTAAAGACGTTATCTCCCGTGGCGCCATTCCAGCCGTTCTCGTCAGGGCACTGCGGAACAAGGACGAAACAGGGGCGCTCTTTCTGGCTCTCCGGCTTGGCGCAGAGGCCGCCGAATCCCTGATGACCAGCGGGCAGGACATTGCCACCTTTGCCATGCAGGTAGATGACGAGCGGCCATTTCTTCGAGGTGTCGAGAGCCTTGTCGCCGAAGAACATGACTTGGAGGCCGCCTTTTCCTTCGACCTGTTTCCAGTCGCCGGTGATGTGCTCAGCCCACGGGCCGGTGACGGGCTTGGCGGGGCCGGAGGGCTTGTCTTCTTTCTTGCCGGGTGTGACGGGAGCCGGAGGAGCGGCGGCGCGCTGTTCCTTGACGAAGGTCTGGTCGTCTTCTGAGAGTTTGGCGAGATCGAGGGTGAATGCTTTGC
>JANOZA010000269.1:0-5369 GCA_031429155.1 Verrucomicrobiota bacterium
ACCGACCAGCCACTCCCGCTCATGACCATCAGAAAAACTGCGCCCTTTCTCTTCGCCGCCGGCCTTGCCGCAGCTCAGGATAAAGTCACGTATCAGGACCACGTCCGGCCCATTCTGGAAAACCGCTGCCTCAACTGCCACAACGCGGAGAAGAAGAAGGGCGGGCTCGACCTTTCCACGTTCGGCGGCACCATGGCCGGCGGCAGCGGCGGGGTGAACCTTGAACCGGGGGAGCCCTCGGCCAGCGCATTCTTCAAATCCATCACCCACGCGGCCGAGCCGTTCATGCCGCCGAAGAGCGACAAGCTCCCTCAGGCCGAAGTGGACGTGATCGCCAAATGGATCACCGGTGGCCTGCTCGACTCGGCTTCCTCCACCGCGAAGGTGAAGAAGAAGAACGACATCGCCATGGCCGGAGCCAAGCCCGGCAAGCCCGACGGCCCGGCCGCAATGCCCGAGCACCTGCTCCTCGACCCCGTCGTCGCCCCGCCGCGGCCCACCGCCATCACCGCCATGGCCCACAGTCCGTGGGCTCCGCTCGTCGCCATCGGTGCGGCGAAGCAGGTGCTGCTCTACCATTCCACGACCCAGCAACTCCTCGGCGTGCTCCCCTTCCCCGAAGGTGGATTCCCCGAGAGCGTCAGCTTCACCAGCAACGGCGCCCTCGTTCTCGCCGGCGGTGGCATCGGCGGAAAGAAAGGTATCGTCGCCGTCTGGGACGTGAAGACCGGCAAGCGCGTCATCACGCTTAATGAGGAATTCGAGAGTATTCCAAGCGCCGACATCACGCCCGACTATAAGCGCATCGCCATCGGCACCCGCGAGAAAAGGGTCAAGATTTTCGACACTTCCAATGGCCAGAAGCTCTTCGAAATGAAGAAACACACGGACTGGGTCACCGCCGTGGCCTTTAGCCCCGACGGCGTGCTGCTCGCCACCGGTGACCGCAACGGCGGGCTCTACGTCTGGGAAACCGCGACCGGCGGGGAGTTCTACAACCTCAAAGGCCACGAGAAAATGATCGCCGCTCTCGCATGGCGGGCCGACAGCAATCTCGTCGCCTCCGGCAGCGAAGACGGAAACTGGATGTGGTGGGAAATGCAAAATGGCGGCCAGGTCAAAAAGCAGGCCAGCCACGGCGGCGTGCTCGCCCTCAACTTCGCGCCCGACGGACGCATGGCCAGCGGCGGACGCGACGGTCACGCCCGCATTTGGGATGGCAACGGCGCGCAGACGCGCGACTGGGTGCCCACCGCCGGAAAAATCACACTGCGCACCACTTTCACCAACGAAGGCAAGACGATCCTCACCGGCACCGAAGCCGGAGACATCAAGATCTTCGACACCGCCAAGGACGGCCCCCCGCTCGGCGAACTCGTCTATAACCCGCCCGCCATCGCGACCCGCATCGAACTTGCCAACAAAGACATCGCCGCCAAGCAGGCCGAAGTCGAGAAAGCCAAAGCCGCCGCCGCCGCTCAGGAGAAGGCCATGGCCGATGCCAAAGCCGCCGTCGAAGCCACAAAGAAAGCCATGACCGACGCCGAAGCCGGAGCCGCAGGCATGGTCAAAGAGGCCGAGGGCATCAAAGCCGAGGTCGTCAAGATGGGCCAGACGAAGCAGGAATTCGCCGCCGGCGTCGAAGCCACGAAGAAGCAACTCGCCACCATGGCCGCTCCCCCGCCCGCCCCGCTGCCGCCCGCTGCGGACATGCCGGTGCAGGTTCAGGAAGCCCTTAAAAAAGCCGCAGAAGCGGAGCAGTCACTCAACCTTCTCGCCAAGTCGGTCCTCGAAAACAAAGTCAAGACTCTCACCGAGACCATCGCCAAATACGACGCCGCAGTCGTCGCCAAACAAGCTGCCATCACAGAGCGCGAGAAGCAAGCCGCCGCCCTATTGGCCAAAAAAGAAGAGATGGCCAAAGCGATGCCTGACAAAGAGAAGGCCGTCGCCGAAGCCGAAAAAGCCTACGCCGCAGTGAAGCCCGCCATAGATGCCGCCATCGCCGCCATCGCCGGCCCCACGAGCAGCCTGCAGTTCTGGACCGCCGCCAACGAGAACAAAGGCGTCCTCGCCCTTCGAGACGAAGTCGCCGCCCTCAAAGAAAAGATCGAAGACCTCAAATCCGAGATCCCCGCGCTGGAAGGCGTCATCAAGTCCCTCACCGACTCGAAAGCCGCCTCCCCCGCCCCCAAGCCGGAAGACCTGCCTGCGATTGATAAGAAAATCGCCGACGCCGCGAAGAGCCTGGATGAGGCTAAAAAAGCACTCGCCGCTGCCGAGCCTCAACTTCCGGAGAAAGAGAAAGCCGTGGAAGCCACTTGGCAGAAGTATCTTTCGCTGCTGCCGAAGTGAGAATCCCTACTGCGGCGCGGCGGAGAGCATCACCGCCTCCACGATCCGTACCGCGCTGACAGCGGCTTCGACATTATGGACACGGAAGATGTGGGCGCCGCGCAACTGCCCGGCGACGAGACAAGCTAGAGTGCCGGGGTCGCGATCCATCGGATCGGGCAGCGTGAGCACCTCACCGATGACCGTCTTGCGGCTGACGGGGAGCAGGATAGGGCGCTGGAAAACCTGGAGCCGCTCCAACTCACGGAGGATGAGAAGATTGTCCGGACGCTGCTTGGCGAAGTCGAGACCCGGATCGAGCACCGTGGATTCGGAACCCAGCCCGGCTTCAGCGGCGGTGCGGAGGCGGTCGAGGAAGAAGGAGTCGAGTTCCCCCATGATGTCCGGATAGGCGACATGGGTGTGCTTTTCCTTGGGAAGCCCGCGACTGTGCATGATGAGCAGCGCGACTCCATGCTGCGCACACAGCCGGGCGTTTCGGTCGTCAGGGAGCGCACTGAGGTCGTTGAGAAGATCACCGCCGGCAGGCAGGACGGCGGCAGCGACTTCCGGACGCCAGGAGTTGAGCGAAAGCAGCGGCGGCCACACCTGGTCGGGCACGGGAGGCTCCGCCGGAAGCGTGAGTGCCCACGCCTTCCATCGGGCGATGAACGGCAGCAGCCGGCGGCATTCCTCGTCCACGCTGATGGCGGGGCGGTTGGTGCGCGCGCTTTCCGCACCGGCGTCTATGATGTCAGCACCGGCCGCAGTCATCGCCTGCGCCTGAGTGAGCGCAGCATCGGGATCGAGCGTGCCGTCAGCGCAAAAGGAGTCGTCGTTGAGATTGACGATGCCCATGATGAGCGGACGCCGGGGAAAGGTGATGACTCGCCCGCGGGCGCGAAGGATCATGGCGCGGCGACTGACGGTTTTTCCAGCAGGGCTTTGAGATTGGCGAGCCCTTCATCGAGATCGCGCCCCACAGCGCCAGGCAGCATCAGGCCGAAATAACGCCGGCCCATATTGTGGCCGAAGTCCACGGAGAAGCCCCACGTGAGTTCTGTTATGCCGCCGCCCGCATCGCGCAGATCGAACCACGTGTCCGCCTCCCCGGTATCGCCAAAATCCACCGCCATGCGCAGGCCGGACACCACCGATGCAGACGCGATCTTGATACGGCCATCACCTTCCTTTCTGCTGCTCCACGTCATGATGGCACCGGCGCCGGATTCGGGGCCGCTGAAGTCGGTATCGAGGTGCTTGTCGCGCTGAAACCACGGAGCCCAGGCCTCCCATTTGCGGAAGGACTTGAGTTGATCGAACACCGCCGCAGGCGCGGCGTTGATGGTCACCGAGCGCGAGACCTTCACCTGCGACGGCAGGAAGAACGCGCCCGTCACCACGACAAAAACTACGATGGAGACGACCCAAAACAGTCCACGCAGAATGCGGCGACGCGATTCCTCGCGGGCCTCCGCCGCCCGGTCCAATGGTGGAAGCTGCCACTGCCCGCTGTTGTTTGAGCTTGGTATCATCGGGGACTACGCTCTCACCTGGCCGCTGCCGCGAACAAGGTATTTGTAACTGGTAAGTTCCGGCAGCGCCATGGGGCCGCGGGCGTGGAGTTTGTCAGTGCTGATGCCGATTTCGCAGCCGAAGCCGAACTCACCGCCGTCGTTGAATCGCGTGCTGGCATTCCAAAATACCGCGGCACTATCCACTTCGTTGAGGAAGCGCGCGGCTGTTTCCGCGTTCTCCGTCACGATGCAGTCGCTGTGCTGAGAACTGTATTCCGCAATGTGCCGCAACGCTTCATCCATGCTGCTGACTGACTTCGCGGAAAGGATGAGGTCCAGATATTCCGTCCGCCAGTCTTCCTCCGTGGCGGGCACGATATCAGGAAACTGCGCGCAGAGAGCGGCGTCGCCGCGGAGTTGCACGCCGGCGGCACGTAGGGCGGGCACGGCCTTCTCATAGAACGCGGCAGCGACCGCTTCGTGAACGAGCAGCGTCTCGGCTGCATTACAGACGCCGGGCTTTTGGCACTTGGAATTGACGATGATCCGCACGGCCATGGCGAGGTCAGCGGCTTCATCCACATAGACATGACAGATGCCGTCGTAGTGTTTGATGACCGGCATCCGCGCGAGACGCACGACAGTTTCGATGAGCCCCTTGCCACCACGCGGAATGATGAGGTCAAGGTAATCATCCATCTCCGCCATGTGCTGCACGCTCTCGCGGTCGGTGAACGGAATGAGCTGAATGCTGTCCGGCGGCAGGCCGCTGGATTCGCCCGCCGACTGGAGCACGGCGGCGATGGCCATATTGCTGTGAAAGGCTTCGCTGCCGCCGCGCAGCAGGGTCGCGTTGCCGCTCTTCAAGCAAAGCACTGCCGCGTCGGCGGTGACATTGGGACGGCTTTCGTAAATGATGCCGATGACGCCGATGGGCACACGAACTTTCGTGATGCGAAGGCCATTGGGTCGTTTCCAGTCGGCGAGCACCTCACCGACGGGATCGTTCAGGGCCGCCACTTCGCGCACCCCCTGTGCCATTTCGGCGATTCGTTTGGAATTGAGCGTCAGGCGGTCAATCATCGCACCGCTCAGCCCCTTCCCCTGCCCTGCGGCCAAATCCTTTTCGTTCGCCGCGAGGATGACAGCTTCTTCGCGCACCAAACCGTCGGCCATCGCGAGAAGGATGGCGTTTTTCCGGTCAGCAGGCAGTTGCGCCAGCCGGCGGCTGGCCTCCAGCGCCCGGCGGCCCATGTCGTGAATGTGTTCTCTCAGTGTCATTTGTCCCGCGCCGGTAAGCCACCTGTTGCGGGGTGGCAAGCCCTCGCAGACGCCTCTTCGCGCTTAATCACAAATTCCGCATGAAACTTCCAGCCTGCCCGCTACGATCCGCCCAACTGTGACCATCTTAGCAATAACCAGTCAGAAGGGAGGGGTCGGCAAGACCACCGTCTCGGTGAACATCGCCTACTCCATGGCCCGCCGTGGCTGGAACACTCTGCTCATTGATACCGACCC
>JANOZA010000270.1:0-2842 GCA_031429155.1 Verrucomicrobiota bacterium
CCCCTGGAGCCGTACTGCGACTGCCTCATGCTGACGCGCGGCATTCAGCGCAGCATCATTCCGGCGAGCACGCAGAAAGCCATCGCTCTGCGCGCCAGTGGCGGCACCAGCATGATCAGCCCCATGGACGAGTGGGAAGGAGAGGACGGCGATGACAAAATCAAACTGCGCCGGCCTGGCTACGAGCCGCTCTCCAATGAAAGCCTCGCGTGCAGCATTGAGGAGGCGATTCGCCTCAACGCCAGCGTGCTGGCCGTGCAGGTGTTCATCGGAAGTGAGCACGAACGCCAGTCGTTGAAGAATCTCACGGACCTCATTGATCAGGCGAACCGCTATGGCATTGCCGTCATGGGCGTGACTGCTGTGGGTCGTGCGATGGCCCGCACGCCGCAGTATTTCCGCCTCGCCACCCGCATCATGGCGGAACTCGGCGCGCACCTGGTGAAGTGCTATTATACCGATACCGAGTTCGACACTGTCACGTCGTGCTGCCCGGTGCCCATCGTGATCGCTGGCGGCAAGAAGCTCCCGGAGAAAGAGGCGATGGAAATGGCCTACAACGCCATCAACCAGGGAGCCAGCGGCGTGGACATGGGCCGCAACATCTTCCAAAGCGAAGCCCCGATCCCGATGATTCGCGCCGTCCGCGGCATCGTCCACGAAGGCCATAATGTGAAGACCGCCATGCAGGCCTATGCCGACTTCAAGTCGGATGTTTCCAAAGCAGCAAAGAAGACCGCACGGAAGAAGTAGGTTCACGGATTTACGGCCTGCATTTTTCTCAATCCGTGCTATTGGCGCGGCTATGAAAACTGCTGCCGTCTTCCTGTCGTTCTCCCTCTCCGCCTTCTTCGCCTTCGCTCAGGAGCCGAAGAAGGAGGCGCCCGCCACCGATACGCCCGCCAAGGACGCAGTTCGTAGTCGAGTTGTTCTCCCAGAGGAGGCGCCCCCGGAGGACATTGTCCGGACACGGGTTGTGCTTCCAACTACCGACCCGGGCTTGGAAGCGAAGTTTAAGGCGACGCTGACCAATGCCGTCATGGACGGGCGTTTCTGTACGCTCGCGGACGGCAAGCTTGGCCAGGACAAGGAGGACAAGTACACCATAGTCGGTGTCGAAAAGACCGCCGACGGGCAATGGACCATCAGTGCGAAGATTGAATACGGTGCCGTGAACTTCACGGCGCCTGTGGCCGTGCAGGTTAAGTGGGCCGGTGACACGCCGGTCATCATCGTGGACAACATCGGCTTCCCTGGCACCGCGAAATACTCGGCCCGCGTCATGGTTTACGGTGACACTTACTCTGGCACCTGGTCCGCCGGCGACCACGGTGGGCTGATGCACGGTGTCATCAGGAAGGCGGAGGCGACTGCCGAAAAGAAGAAGTAGCCGGTCTGTAGCGCAGGCATGGCGACAGCCTGGCCGTGTTGGGCAAAGTAATAGTCAATACTCGAGTTCATGGCGGTTAACTCTACTTTGTCATTTTGTAACCGACATACTCCGGGCAGAAAGTGGGGCGGGTTTTGCCTCCGGCTAACCCGCATTTCGGGCGGTCCAACCCCGCGCGAGCGGCTTACCCGGAGGGAAAAGCCGCACCACTTTCTTAAAATGACAAAGTAGAGTTAATTACACGGGGATCGGATTTTCCGGCAATGATGAAGTACCCGTCCTCGCGGCGGACATTCCAACTTGCCGGCGGGGCAGGGCAGGGCATGACGAGCGCTACCTATTTTCATGCTCACCTCCGTCATCGCCGTCCCTCCTCTCGCCCGTAATGCCTCCGGTAAAGTTTGCCCGGAGCAAAATCGCCGCCTTATCCGCCACATCGAAAGTGGTGGTGTCCGCGTCCTGCTTTATGGTGGAAATGCCGTGTTCTATCATCTGCGTCCGTCGGAGTATGCTGACGTTTTGAAGATGCTCGCTGAGACTGCTGCACATGGCACGGAGATCGTGCCGTCGGCGGGACCGTCCTATGGCGTGAGTATGGATCAGGCGGCGGTGCTGCGCGATTTTCCGTTCTGCACGGTGATGGTCCTGCCGCATCAGGGGCTGAATACGCCGGACGGCGTTGCCACCGGGCTGCGGCATTTCGCAGAGGCCTATGGCAAACCGATTGTCGTTTATATAAAGGCCGAGGGCTACCTGACACCCGCGCTGACTTCGGCGCTGGTGCGCGATGGTCTCGTCTCGTGGGTGAAGTACGCCATCGTTCGCGCCGACGAGCGGCAGGATCTGTTTTTGGATGAACTCACGCAACTCGTGGACCCGGGTATGATCGTCAGCGGCATGGGCGAGCAGCCGGTCATCAATCACCTGCGTGACCGTAAGCTCTCGGGCTTCACCTCTGGGTGCGTGTGCGTGAACCCTGCGCTGTCCTCGCGGATGCTCACAGCCTGTCAGGCCGGTCAGTGGGATGAAGCCGACCGCATTCGCGCGCAATTCAGCCCGCTGGAGGATCTGCGGAATGCCATCAACCCCGTCCGCGTGCTGCACGAAGCCGTGACTCTCGCCGGCATCGCCGACATGGGGGCGATCACGCCGCTGCTCAGCGGTTTGGATGCTCCGCAGGCTGCGTCCGTTGAGAAAGCAGCGCGGGAATTGCTGTTGGCGTAAGCGGCTGACTCACGGAGTCTTGCACCCGGCCAGCGCCGCCAGCCGCTGCGACATTGGCGGGTGGGAGTAGTGGAGGAAGACGTGGAGCGGATGCGGCGTGAGATTTGCCAGCGTGTCGCGAGCCAGGCGCTTCAATCCCGCCATGAGTGGTTGTGGACTGCCGGTGATGCGCGCGGCGTAGGCGTCGGCTTCGTATTCGTGTTTCCGGCTCCACAGATTGGCGGCGAT
>JANOZA010000271.1:0-25257 GCA_031429155.1 Verrucomicrobiota bacterium
GGGGGGATGGTGCTGCGGGTGGTGTCGCGGATGGGGATGTTGGCTAGGGCGCGCTTGACGTCGGTGACGGCGGGGTTGGCCTGGATTTTGTTGATGAAGACGCGCATGAGGGCGGTGGCGTTGGCGCGGGCGGTGTTTTTGGCACTGGCCAGGGAGGCGGCGACGGGGGCATTGGCGAGATCGGCGGAGTAGGCCGCCGTCCACAGGACGATGAGGGCGCTCAGTGGGATGAGTTCCGGGACGGTGGTGCCGTAGCCGGCGGTGTCGGAACTGAGCCTGGCGTTGAGGTTGAGGGCGAAGACGTCGAAGTCTTCATCGGGGCCGGGAATGGGATCGGACATGATGTTGGGTAGGTTGGGTGTTGTTTTGGTGTTTGGTTTGTGGGGACTGGGAGAAAGATGAAGGCTTTTTAATGGGTCGGCAGGAGAGGTGCCTGGGGGCTCCGGGGGGCTATAATTTCTGGAGTGAAATGGTGCATTTTGGCGTGGTAAATGTTCATTTTCAGCAGGTTGCGCCACAAAGTGCCGAATGGCCGGGAGTGACTCCCTCCATGACGGGAGTGACTTTCGGCCCTACGGGAGTGGCTCCCGCCATGACGGGAGTGACTCTCGGCCCTACGGGAATAACTCCCGCCACGACGGGAGCGGCTCCCGGCCTTACGGGAGTGACTCCCGCCATGACGGGAGCGGCTCCCGCCATGGCGGCCAGGCTCCCGCCTATACGGGAGCGGCTCCCGCTCATACGGGAGTGGCTCCCGGTCCCTGGAATCCTGCCCCGGCCATGATGGGAGAAAGTGTCTGCCGGACGCAGGCCGGTCGTTCTCCGCGATGAATGCTGCGTTGCTGCCGCAGAATGCCCGGCGGGGTCTGGCGGTAAGCATGGGTATCTGCGGTGAGAGGGGCGCGCTCATTTTCCGGCAGCTATACTAACGCTGGCGGGAGATTGGTCAAGTAGTTCGCCTCCCCCCGCGAGGGCGGAGGCCGGGAGACGCAGGGGGGTGCCGCAGATGTGACCGTGTTTCTTTTTGCATCCTGGCCGCTTTCGTGTGAGATCGCGCTCCCATGCACCGCTCTCTCTTTCTGCTTTCCATCCTCGCCTCCACCTCTGCCCCGGCTGCCGACTGGCCACAGTTTCGAGGACCTAACGGTGATGGTCATGCGAGCGCGAAAAATCTGCCGCTGGAGTGGAGCAGCGAAAAGAACATCGCGTGGCGCACGGAGATCCCCGGACGCGGGTGGTCGTCGCCGGCGCTCTCGGGCGGGAAGATTTACCTAACGACAGCGGTGGTGACTTCCGGCGAGGAGGCGAGCCCGAAGGCGGACCGTTCGCTGCGCGCGCTTTGCCTAGATGGAGTGACGGGCAAAGTGGTGTGGGACCGGGAGGTGTTCGCTCAGGACGGGGCGTCGGCGCCGGACAGCATACACCGCAAGAATGGTCACGCCAGTCCCACGCCGCTGGTGGCGGATGGACGGGTGTATGTTCACTTCGGCCACCAGGGCACGGCGTGTCTGGATCTGACGGGGAAAAAGCTCTGGGAGAACCGCAGCCTCAAGTATCAGCCGCAGCACGGGAATGGCGCGTCGCCCATTTTGGTGGACGGTAATCTCGTTTTCTCCTGCGACGGGCGCGAGGAGCAGTTCGTGGCCGCACTGAAGGCGTCCAACGGCGCGGTGGCGTGGAAATTCAAACGTCCCACAGAGGCCTCGAAGAAGTTCGCCTTCGCTACCTCCAGCGTGATCACGGTGGGCGGGAAAAAGCAGATAGTGTCGCCCGGCGCTGACATGGTGAATGCGCTCGATCCCGCAAACGGCAAAGAAATCTGGCGGGCCGGCTACGAGGGTTACAGCAATGTGCCGAATCCTGTTTTTGGCGACGGGCTCGTCTATGTGAGCAGTGCCTTCGACACGCCGGAAGTGCTAGCCATTGACCCCACCGGGCATGGCATCGTCACGAACACTCACATTAAATGGGTGGAGACGAAGTATGCGCCGAAGACGCCTTCGATGATCTTCGATCAAGGCCTGCTCTATCTCGTGACCGACAGCGGCATCGTCGCCTGCCGCGAAGCGAAGACTGGCAAGCTGCTCTGGGAATCCGACCGCATCCTGCGCGACTGCTCGGCGTCTCCGGTTTTGAGTGAGGGTAAAATCTATGTCCTCGATGAGTTTGGCAAATGCGCCATCCTCGCAGCGGGCCGCGAGTATAAACTGATCGGCACCAACGCACTCACAGATGAGCGCACGCTGGCCAGCATGGCGGTGGACGACGGGACCATTTACCTGCGTGGGGAAAAAGTGCTCTACTGCATCAAGGCGAAGTGAATCCCCTCGCCGATCTCATTCGCGCGCGCATCTCCGTCTCCGGCCCGATGCCGTTCCCGAGTTTCATGGGGACGGCCCTGTATCATCCAGAGCACGGCTACTACGCGAAAGGCCCGGGCCGCACCGGGCGCGGCGGGGATTTCTTCACCAGCGTGAGTGTGGGACCGGTGTTCGGGGAGCTGCTGGCCGGGCAGTTCTGCGAAGTGTGGGAGCAGTTGGGGAAGCCTGACACGTTCGCGGTGCTGGAACGCGGTGCGAGCGACGGGGCCTTTGCCCGTGATGTGCTGGCATGGGCGGAGCGGGAGCGGTCGGATTTTTTCGCCGCGCTGGACTATAGAATAGACGAGCCGCTCCCGGCACTGGAGCGGGCCCAGCGGGCGATGCTAAGCAGCTACGCCGGAAAGTTGCAGTGGAGTTTCGGCGAGCCGGCGGTGGGAGTCTTCTTTGCGAACGAACTCCTGGATGCCGTGCCTTTTCGCCGCATCCGCTGGTCGGGAACAGAATGGCGGGAACTGCTAGTCGGCGAGAAGGACGGCGGCTTCACCCTGGTGGAGGACGAATTGCGCGACTACGCCTGCCTGAGGAGGCTAAGCACCATGGGCTCTGAATTTCCACCCGGCTATACCACCGAAATCGCACCGGCGGCGGGAACCGAAGTGTGGACTGCCGCCCATGCGCTAATTCAGGGCGTGCTGTTTTTTTGCGATTACGGCCACGCGGCGGCGGATTACTATCATCCATCGCGCACGACGGGCACACTGCGCTGCTATCGCGGCCACCGGGCGCACGAGGACCCATTCGATAACGTCGGGGAAACGGACATCACGGCGCACGTTGACTGGAGCCTCGCGGCTCAAGCTGCGGTCCGGGGTGGATGTGAAGTGCTCGCTTTTCTGGAGCAGTCGCGATTCCTCATCGGCTCGGCAGAGTCGGCCCTGCGCGGGATGGATGGGAAATTCCCGGACGCGGTGGCAGCGAAGTGGCTGAGACAGTTTCAGACGCTGACCCATCCGTCGCAAATGGGCCGCGGTTTCCAGGTGCTCGCGCTGGGGAGAAACCTTCGGCGGGACTTTTCGCTGACCGGCCTGAAACACGCCCGCCCGCAGGATGCTGCCGTGTTATTGGAAATCACGACGCCTGCGCGATGACGTCGCAGATTTGGTCCGCCGCGCGCTCCGGAGCGAGTTTGCGCATCGCGGCGCTCAGGCTGCGCAGCTTTTCCCGGTCGCCCAGCAAATCGAGAAGAAGGGGCGCCAGTTGACCGGCAGCGATGTCCTTTTCCTCAACGGCGACTGCGGCTCCGGCGCTGGTGAAGACATCGGCATTGCGGCGCTGGTGATCATCGGCGGCAGTCGGGTAGGGCACGAGCACGGATGGCAGGCCCCAGGCGCTGAGTTCCGTGAGGCTGCTCGCTCCCGAACGGCATACCGCGACACTGGCCAGCGCGTAAGCGAGTTCCATGCGCCGACAAAACGGCACCACGCGGGCCGTCAGTGCCGGCGCGGCGGCGCAGGCAGCTCGAACGGATTCAAATTCACCCGGCCCGGTAATGTGCAGCAATTGCACCTGATCCGCCGCCGCCGCGAGAGCAGGGAGCGCGGCGATGACGGCATTGTTCACGCCGCGCGCCCCCTGGCTGCCGCCCATAACGAAGATCGTCTGCTTATCCCCTGACAGGTCGAAAAACGCGCGCGCCTCAGCTATATCAGCCGGCGGCACGATAGACGGACGCAGCGGAGTCCCCGTGACCTTTGTTCGTCCCGACGGGAAATGCCTGGCGCATTGCTCCATGCCCAAAAGCACGAGCCGGCAGAATTTCGCCGTCATGCGGTTGGCCTTGCCAGGGACGGCGTTCGATTCGTGGACGAAAGTCTTTAGCCCCAGCTTTTTCCCGGCCATGGCTGGCGGCAGGGAGGTGAAGCCGCCCATCCCGAGCACGGCCGTGGCCTTGAAATCACGCAGCAGTTTCACGCAGTGCCGCTTCGTCTTGAGGAATCGCCAGAGGAATTTCACCATCGCCAGAGAGAGCGGCTTCGGCATGGCGATGGCCGGAACTTTTTCAAAATGCAGATCCCCCTGCCCTTCCGTGGCCAGCGCGTCTATTTGCTTTTCGGAAACTAGGATCAGCGTCTCCCAGCCCCGCGCCTTCGCCGCCCGGGCCACTGCGATACCAGGAAAAAGATGCCCGCCAGTGCCGCCGCAGGCGATCACGAGGCGTTCAGGAATCGGGGTGGATGGAGGACTCATGACGGACGGGATGGATCGCCCGACTGCCCTCGCAACCACGGAAATCGAAAGTCTTGACTACCTGGGAATATTTGGCAGCATCCGCGCATCCGAGCTGGACCGGAACCATACCGTCTCCGGTCTTTCACGCCAAACCAAAACTACCACACCATCATGAAGAAGTTCATCGCCGCAATTATCACCACCCTCCTCTTCGTCGCAGGCGCTCAAGCTGAAGATGCCGTCAACAAAATGTGCCCTTTCAGCGGCAAGCCCATCGTTGCCGAACAGACCTCCACCGTCAGCGTCACGGTGGGATTCTGCTGCGCAAAATGTCAGGGAAAATTCGAAACGGACGCCAAAGCCAAAACGGATGCCGTCAAGAAATACGCCGGCAGCAAGGACACTCCAGCGAACAGTAAGTGCCTCTATAATGCAGGTAAAGCCGCGAGCAAGGATCACACCGCCACCGCCTCCACCACCGTCGGCTTCTGCTGCGAGAAGTGCAAAATCAAGTTTGATGCGGATCCAAAGGCAGTCATGCCCAAGGTGAAGTAGTCCAACCGCAGCATCACTGCTTTACAGGAGACCGGCTGCCGTTCAGGCGCCGGTCTTTTTTTGTCCCGGCCGCACCCCGAGGGCACTCAATTCCGTCGCTAAAGCCTCCATCGGCAGGCCGACGACATTTGTCCACGAACCCTCAACTCCAGCAATGATCCGGTCGCCGTGTTCCTGCGCGGCGTAGCCTCCGGCTTTGTCGAGAGGATTGATAAGCGTCAGATACTCGTCCCGCTGAAGTTCAGTGAGGGGAAGAAAGGTCACGCGCGTAACGACCTCAAATTTCCGCTCCACGCCTGCGGCCCGGCAGATCATGGCCACAGAAGTGCATACTTCATGGGTTCGTCCCCCTAGGCGGTTCAACATGGCCCGCGCCTCGTCCATATCTACAGGCTTCGTCAAAGCGCACCCGTCTATGGCAACAAGGGTATCAGCGCCGATAACCAGGCGTTCCGGAAATTGATCCGCAATAAGCCCAGCCTTCGCTGCTGCATTCGCCATCGTTAGATCCTGTAGCGACACGCGCTCGTCATGCAATTCGTCCACATTTGCTGCGATAATTTCGAACGCGTAGCCGGCTTCCGTCATCAAATCACGCCGCCGGGGTGAGGCTGACGCCAGGATGAGCGGGAGGGCTGATAAGTGATGAGTTGTCATATCGAGTGACGGCTGGCTGACACACCTTGTCCCCTGAGGCAAGGATACAGGCAGTCGAAGTCTTTGCATATTTGAGAAACCTCCATGTTTTGAGTGGAGAATTTTAAAATTTAATCTGGACGTCTGCCGGACTTATGCTAAAAGCTTGATCCAGAATTCAAGAAAGTCGCGAGACCGAAATGGTTCTGAGATTTGTTGGTAACGAGGAACAATCCGTCTGGTCTGGTCGCCGGACGGATACCAAAAGTGGGCCTCCCTGGGTCGGTTTCCTGGGGAGGCTCGCTTCTTTTCAGGGCGTCAATTTTGGGGAGTGAACGCGTAGAATCGGGAATGGTTTGTGCTTGGCAAAACTGAAGCGCGACTCCACTATACGCCTGCCTGACTGACCGGATCCAGCCAAGTGCATAGCGCACAATGACCTCTGGTCGCAGCAACAACCCAACCCAACACATACCCATGAAATCAACCATACTTGCCGCTCTTGCAGCGATCGTTTCACTCACCGCCGTCTCCTGCGACAAGAGTGACAAAGAGAAAGCAGAAGCAGCCGCCAAAGAAGCGGCGGACAAGGCCAGTGCAGCCGCAGAGAAAACCAAGGAAGCCATCAAAGCTGTCGGTGACGCGACCGCGGAGAAGACCAAAGAAGCTGCCGACAAAGCCAAGGAAGTGATCAAAGCCGCTGGAGATGCAGCAGCAGACAAGTCCAAAGAGGCTGCCGACAAAATCAAGGAAGCCGGTGCCGCAGCCGCTGAAGGCGCGAAAGCCGCGGGCGCAGACGCCTTGAACAAACTCAAGGAAGCAACAGCACCGTCCACCCCTCCCGTTCCTCCCGCGCCTGCTCCCGCCGTGCCGGCAACACCTGCAGCACCTGCAACTCCGAACTAAAGTAAGCGGGAAACCCGTAATCTGCACGGGCAATTCATTATGAGGCTGGAGGAAGTTTTCTTTCTTCAGCCTCTTTTTTTGCAATCAATCGAACGTTGTCCGGATTCCCGCGACCCGTGATGGCCGCATGATTGCCCCTTACCGCAACGGCCCAGGCTCCACGGGTGCCGCCTCCCAATTCCCGGCCCACCAAAGTGGCATTGCCCCACCATGTGCCAACATTGCCAGGGACCTGTCCGGCGCGGATGGCGCCCGCCGTTACTTTGCGAATGACCGTCGCCGGGAATGGATGTCGAAACAAAACAGGACCGTGCTCCCTAGCCGGGTCGTCAGACCAGCCTGGTGGTTGGCAAGGATGTCTGGAGAGGCGGTTTGCGACGCGAGGGCTGCTCTGGGATGCCCCCGAAGCTCCATACGGGATCTGGGAGTGAAGGTGACCGCTTCGTAGCCGATCAGGCCAAGGCACGCAGGCATGGTTTTCGTTGGATCAGACGATCTGGACGGCGAGCCTTTCGCCAGCCTCCGCTGAGGTGATGATGTAGCAACCCGTTACCGCTGGTTTTCAAACCGCCGGCGGTCGGGTTACTTGGATCTGACGCGATAAAGAGCGCGGGCATTGGCGGCGGGGTCAGCCATATCGAAGTCGTTCGCGGGAGCGGCGATGGAATTCAAATCGCTCCAACTGACGAGGTCTAAGCTGCGCTGTAGGATGTAGGTGCGGGTGGCTTCTCCGGAGAGATGGATCGTGGTGCCGGTGACGCCGGTGATGACGGGGGCCGCAGGCAGCGGATCAGTAGTTCCGGGATTGCCGTGGGCGGCGGCGCTGCTGCGCCAGCTTCCCTGCTGGCCCCATGTGTCGTAGGACGCGGCGGCGTCTTCGATGACGAGCGAGGCGCTGCCATGGGTATTGGGATACCACGTGCCTTCGTAGCGGAAATCGAGGACTTCCTCGCCGACGCCGTCCACGATGCGGAGGCGCTCGCCGCTATTATCGAGGGCTCCGGTGTAGGTGCCGGCGACGACGGGAGTGTTGCCGTAGCGTTCGGCGAAGGCCGCGGGGTTCTTCACAAGGACGATGTAGTCACCTGGATTCAACGTGGTCGCGCCGAAGGTGAAGGTGACGCCATCCGTGAAGGTCGCGCCGCTCAGATTCAGCGGTGTGGCACTGGTGTTCTTCAGCTCCAGAAACTCATACTCGCCTGCCGCAAACGAGCCGCCGGCGGGCGGATCGTACATGATCTCGGTGATGCGCAGGGCGCTCTGGGCCGGGGTGAGCGTGGAGGGTGTGTTGAGCGTGGCCACCAGGCGGTCGTCGGTGGTCACGGCGGGGTTCATGGGATCCCACAGTTCGATGATCTCGCCACGGGCGGAGATGGTGCCCTTGTAGCCGCCCTGGATGTACAGCTGCTCGCCTCCTTTGGGCGAGACTGCGCGGGCGCGGAAGGCCGTCTTTTTCGCGGCGACATACATCACGTCATTGGCGCGCACGACGGTGCCGGGCTCAAACGTGTGCTCGACACCGCGCTTCAGTTGCCAGCCGGAAAGGTCCACATCGTAGCTGTTGGGATTGCTGATCTGCACGAACTCCTCGTCCTGATTGCCGCTCGCAGGGAGGTAGTCCACGGAGCCGAAATTAACGACAGCATTCGCGGGCTGAGCGTCGGGAATCTGGATGCCAGCGGCGATTCCGTTCGCTGCGGCATAGACGGAATAGAGACCCGATGAAGTCGTGGTGGAGAGTGCTCCGTTCCGGCGGGTCGTGAAGAAGTTTTTGATATTGACGTCGGTGGCTCCGTTGAAGGTCGTGGGCAGAGGCGTGGTGGCCATAATGGGATTCCAAAAGGCATCCGCGAGGGCTTCCGGGGCGCCGGGACTGGTGCCCAGCAGATTATCCATCAGAGTGCGGAGCCGGCGCAGCACCATGGCGCGGATCTTTGGTTCGTTGAAGCAGCCTTCCCAAACGTAGTTCCACTGATTGGAGCCATTCACTTTGCGGCGCGCGTAGTCACCCTGGAATGGGTGTCCCGCCCACGGGTTGGCGTCGGCGGAGACGCCGTGCGTGTAGTCTTTGTCCCACGGGAAGATATGCCACTCGCCGGAGCCCACGGTGTCACGGTAGAAGTAGAAATTCTTCCGCGTGTCGTCGGTGTCCGCGATAATGACGCGGGTGGCGAGGTAGTTCACCACGTTGGCCATGTTCATCATGTCGAACAGCTTCGTGGTGCGGGTGGTGGTGAACCCGGGCGGGAAAACAGGCGCGACACCCGGGCTGGCGGAACTCCAGTCATCCGGCGAGATGCTGTGAACGGCTTCGACGAGCGACTGATAGTCGCTGCGATCCTCGTAGAGGCGGGTCTTTTTCTCCACGCCATCAATGGCGTCGGTGAAGACGGGCTCCAGGTTAGCCCGCTGGTCTGGTTTGTAGAGCGCTCCGTCGCGGTCGAACCCGTGGCGCTCCAGATAGCGCTCATCTATCTGCTCCACGAAGTAGGCGATCCCGCCGCGCCCGCTGCCGGTGTCGAGGCCTCCATTGACTCGAATCATGACCGGAAAGCACTCCGAATAGGGATGACCTGAGCGACGGTACATTTCGAACGAAATGGCCGGACGGATGATGGATTCCGCGCTGCCGGTGCCATTGATGTTCGCCTCTTCGATGCTGCCGATGGTGTTGTTGATGAAGCAATGGGCACCGGTGTTGAAATCGAACTTTTTGGAACCGGTGGAAGTAAAGCCGCCGCGCAGACGGATGAAGATATTGTCGTAGAACCCGCCATTGTAGAAGACCGCGCCGCGCGTGCCTCCACGGGTGGCGGCGGCTCCGGTATTCTGGGCGAACCAATACCAGACCGGCAGAGTGGTGGTGAAGCCAGTCGCAGCGACCATCGTCCCGAAATACTCCGGCGCAGAACTGCCCGCGGTGAAGATCGGCCAGCGCGAAGTGTTGGCGGAGGTATCCGTCGCCGTCAGGAACCACCGTACCATCGCACCATCCACGAAGCCGCTGGCAGTTTTCGAAATGACGGCGGTGTAAATACCATCGGCGCCGGTCACGTCTCCAGCGGTGCCGTTATCGAGCATGGGTGTGATCTGCACGGCATTGTAGGCCGTACGCCAGTTGAGCGTCACGGTGGCGATGGGGGAAAAGACCGGCTGGACGCGGCAGGTGACGGTGATGTCGTCGTTCGCCGTGGGAGCCGCAGGGGTGAAAGCCTCGGCGCTGATCGCCGGCCCCGGAGTGCTGGTGCCGTTGCTATTCACCCCGCCTGGCGTGGCCGTGCCCAGGTAGAGCGGCGTTGCCGAGCAGGTGCCTACATCGGTCAGGTCGAGTTGCGCGAGCTGGAGGAAGTCCGGATTCGCGGCATCAAGATTGAGCCCGTGGATGGCGAGAACATTCGTGCCGTTCTGCAGAGAACTCAGCGCGCTGTTCAGGCTGAAGGTCTCATTGACGACGGCCTCGGCATTGCTGCTGCGCTCGCTGGCTGCGGAGTTCCATGTCAGGGTGTTCGGCACATTGCCGCCACCCACGGGCACGCCATTGAGGTAGGCCTGAAAGCCGTCGTCGTATTTCATCTTCAGCGTGAGGCCGTCCACGGCAGAGGCATCAGCGATGGTGAAGGGGATGCGGAAGTAGGCGCTGGCGTTCGTGTTCAGCATCTGTGCCTGCAGGCTGGTATTGATGAGCCCGGTGAAGTCGTTTACCGGCGGGGGCGCAGTGTTGTTTTTGCCAAGGGCGTAGCGGGCGCTGATTTCCACCGCGCTGAGGGCGCGCGAATAGATGCCGACTTCATCCACGTCGCCCTGGAAGAGGAAATTGGCGGCACCTTCGTTCTGTCCAGCACCGATGCGGAGGCCGCGGGCGACGTTGGGGTTGAACGTGGAAGACGTGCCCGTGCCGACCTGCGCGCCGTTCACGTAGAATCGTTTCGTGGTGCCGTCGAACGTGCCTGCGAGGTGGACCCACGCGTTCAACGTCACCGCCGGGCCATTGATGGGATCCCATACGCCGCTGCCGCCGCTGCCGGTCCAGAACTGCCAGGTGTTGCCGTTCGCAGCGTAGAAGATATAGCCCTGCGTCTGGCTACCCGTGTCATTGCGTCCGGAAACTGCGGCGCGGAACGTGCCGGCTCCCCCCGTCGCCCGCGCCCAGCATTCCACTGTGAAGACGCTCGGATTCAGCGCCGCGCTGTAGGGCGTTTCCACGTAGCCGCCTCCGGCCATGCGAAAGCATTTGTTCCCCGCAGGCATTCCTGTTTCGGACGGGGGCTGCGGACCCGCCGCACCCAGCGTGCCAGCACCGCTGTAGGTGCCGCTGGCCGCCGGGCCTGCACTGCCGGCGTTCATGGCAGTGACCGCTGTGGCGGTGCCGGGATCCTTGAGCCGCCACCAGCCAACGGGTGCCTGCGTGGTAATGGCTGCGGCCGCCTCAGTGCCGGTGCCTGCTGCGGTGGCGCTGGTGTATTGCGTGGTGACTTCCCCCGCGCTGAGCACACGGTTGAAGACCGCCACCTCGTCTATGTCGCCGGGAAACCAGAAAGAGCCTGCGCCCTCAGTGCTGCCCGCACCGATGCGGAGCGGAAACTGCGTGTTTAACGCATAAACCGCCGCCGTCTTCTGCCCAACCTGCACCCCATTCAGATACAGCGTCTTCTGCCGTGTGATACCGTCGAACGTGCCCGCCACGTGATACCATGTGTTTGCCGCGATAGTGCCCGCGCCCGCAGGTGCATCCAGCGTATCCCACGCCGTGCTCGCGCCCGTCCAGAAGGACAATTGCTGCGTCGTCGGAAGCACATAGCAGATGAAACCCCGCTGCGGCACGCTCTCCCGGCTGGCCAGCGGGCACTTGTGAGTCCCGACGATCCCGCCATTCCATTTCATCCAGAAGGAGAAACTGAAGGTGGCGGTATTCAGCGCCGCATTGAACGGCACGTCCACCTTGTCATTGGTCCCGTCAAACCTCGCGCCGAGGTTATCACCTTCCCAGCCTGGGAAGACAGGGCTCTGCACTGTCGCGGCATTTTGCGTCACCCCATTGAGATAGGACCCGGTTCCGGAACCTCCGAGACTGCCGCCATTCGCTGCCGCGATCCCGATGACACCGGTCTCTTCCAGCCGGTAGAATCCAGTCGGGCCGTCCGCGAGGATTTCGCCGGTCCAGCCGGTGCCGAATTCATTCGCGCCGGTTTCAAAACCGATGCCATTCGTCGCTGCCGTCCATGCAGAGTCATCAAATGCCGCGCCCGTCCATGACGTTCCCTGCGATCCGTCCGCCGGCACCAGCACCTTGCCCGCAGCTCCCTGGGCAATCGCCGTGGTCACCGTCGTCTCCGCGGCTGGGCCGTAGCTCAGATCGGGGATCTGAACCGGAAAGGCGGGCGCGAAAGCCGTAGCCGTGCTCAAGTCCGGCTTCACGAGGGCGAGATATTCTCCAGCGTTATCGAGCCGGAAATTCGTGTGGAGCGGCTGCCCGGGCACTCGTTTGTTTTTGTTCGATGCCCAAACCAGGAGATAACCCTTCGCCGGCACCGTCACTCCATCCGGGAACAACCACTTTTGCATCGCCGCGGCGTCGTCCGTCAGCGCCCAGTCATCCAGGCTCACCGGCATCGCCGTGGGATTGTGCAACTCGATCCAGTCATTGAATCCGCCGTCCTCATCCGCAAGCGTCCGCGTATTGTCGGCCATGAACTCGGTGATGACAATCTGCGCCGGAAGCGGGGCCGCTGCGAAGAGAGAAAGAAGAGCGAACGGATATTTCATAAGAAGGGAGCCGGATGGTTTCCGCATGTTCTACGCCAGACCGGCCTCCGAACGCCACGCCATTCAAGGCCGATACCAATGAAATTCCGACTACCTGCCCATACAGTTGGCATCGCCAACCCATTGCCCATGCGCAACATTTCCCGCCGTTCAACTGATCGGCCGTAAATTCGGACTGTCCGGCGGCAGCGCACCATCTCTCAGCGAAGAGCGCCAGACCAACCGGGCCCGGCTCAGGATTCGCTTCGCCAAAGAAGCGCACCTCTCCAAGTCCCGCACGGTCACCACCGGAAGCATTATCGCCCCTGTGGGCGAAACGGAAGAAGAGCCCGCACCCCGGGCGGTGGTGCTAAATCTCAATTCCAGAGTGCGAATCCATATTTGACAGTCCGCGGCGGGTGGTCACTATAGCCACCCGTCCGCCGACTAGCCGACGGCTTACTTATCGGGCTGTAGCGCAGTTTGGTAGCGCGCTTCGTTCGGGACGAAGAGGTCGTGGGTTCGAATCCCGCCAGCCCGACCACACCAAGAAATCGGCTTTGGATTGGGAATAAGGGAACGGAAGTGAGAACAAGTCCGGACACATCCGGGGATGTTCAGGCGGGTCTCATTGGAGGATTAATCCGGATGCTGTAGTTGCGGGATCTTCCCACTCAGTTTTGATCATAAGACTGCGGCAGGTTTTCGGCAGTGCTCGATCGTGAGGCCATTGTCCCGCCGGCGCCGAACTCAGACTTCCCCCAGGTTCACTGAAAGAAACCGGGGAGTCGTGATGGACGCCTTCCGCTATCTGCAACTTCTGAAATGAACAGGTGCCAGGGAGGTCGTTGATTGAAGATTACCGGCATGTCCAACTCTGATCCCTCCCCCGTTTCCATCGAAGGCCGGCGAAAGAACCTCGCGGTCGCGGGATCCCGTGCTTTTGCGGCACTGCAGCGGCTGGTGGATGTGAGCCAATTCTTCCTCGGTGGATCACTGCTGATCAGTGAAAAGGACTTCACGGAATTTCGTGCGGAGGTTAAATTTTCTCCTTCGGAAGCGAACACACTGAGTTTTGAACGGACCAAGTTTGAATCCCCGCGCTGGCTGCTCCGCCATGTGTTGCGGGAAGCCATCGATACCACAGTGGTTCTGCTGGAGGACATTCGCTCTGTCTGTGCCATGGCGGGTCACACTGGCGAAGCCGGGGAGGCGCTCAAGGAATCAGCCGGGAAAATCATCGGCAGCGAGCGCGGCGCGTTCGGGAAACTGTCGCTGAAGGCGCGGCTGGAGCATCTCCGGAATCATTTTGGCGTGGAATCGAAACACAGCCTGTCGCTCCTCAGTCTCACGGATCTCGCGGCCTGCCTGCAGTTCAGGGCGGGAGTTGTCAGCAAAAAGGAGGCGGGCGCGGACGGACTGCTCACGGTCTATCTCAGCGGCTTCCGGATTCGCGAACGTGAGGACCGGGACGAAGGCGCTGGCGGCGGCCGGGCGCGGGTGATGCTCAGCAGGCGGGCGGGGCCGTGAGCGCTTCACTCTTGAGCATTCGATTCCCCGGCGTCCATCCGCTCGCCGTTCACGATCACTGATTCGATCTCCAGAACGGCTGACTGTTCGTTCCATTGGAAGCGCACGACATCCGCCCGCCGGCCCGGCTCAAGGACTCCGCGCTCATCAAGGCAGCCGAGCAGACGCGCCGGATTTTCCGTCGCCATCCTCAGCGCCTGATCCAGCGTCCCATCGGAGAAGCGCACGGCATTTCCGATCGCCCCTGGCATTTCCAAAACCGATCCTGCCAGATACGGCGTGCCGGGCAGTGAGACGCGGCGGTCTGGCGAGACCTCTACTTCGACTGCTCCCAGCCGGTAACGTCCCGGAGGCTGCCCTGCGGCGGCGATGGCATCGGTGACGAGGATGCTTTTATCGAATCCCTTGCTGCGGAAAAAACACTTCACGACCGACGGAGGCAGGTGGTGTCCATCCACGATGAAACTGGCCCAGAGATCGTCGCTGGCCAACTGCTCCCAGATGTAATTGGGGTGGCGGTCTATCTTTGCGTGCGAGCCGTTGCCAAGGTGCGTGGACATCTTCGCGCCGGCCTTCACCGCGTCCGCGATCTGCCCCGGGGTGGCCGCCGTGTGGCCGATGGCTACGATAATCCCCTGCCCTGCGGCACGCTCGATAAACGTCAGGCTCCCCGGCCATTCCGGCGCGAGGGTGATGATACTGAGCTTCCCTTCCGCAGCGTCCTGCCAGCTTTGAAATTCGTCCCAGTCCGGCGCCCGGGCATGTTGCCGCGGATGGGCGCCGCGCGGCCCGTCCTCCATCGAAATGTAGGGCCCCTCAACGTGGATGCCGATCATGGCGCGGGCGAATGCCGGCGTCTGTTCCGACGCCTGGATCAGGTTGCGAATGCAGGCCGTGATGTGCTCACGCGATCCCGTGATCACCGTGGGACAAAAGGCGGTCACCCCCGTCCGGTGAACGGCCCGGGCAGATTCGATGATCTGTTCCGCAGTCGTCCGGCTGTCGTTGTAATCCACGCCGTTGAAGCCATTAAGCTGAAGATCAATGAAGCCCGGCGCGAGGAAGTAATCTTCAGCAATGCCACGGGCCTGCTGTTCCTGAACAGGGACGATGCTCGCGATTCTCCCGTCTGCGATCTCAAGATCGCAGACCGCGTCGTGGCGATAACTTCTTCCGCTGATTCTCATTGGTGTCGTCCCCTACGCATGACACCAGGGGCGGCAATGCGATATGCGAAACCCGCGCAGTCCTCCCTGGCCTTTCGTTGTTGAACGGCAGGGCATCACCTCTCCCGTCTGCTTCATGGACTTCATGATTGATCAACTTCGGGTGCGGGTGTTCGCGGATAGGGCGGACGCCGGCCAGGCTGCCGGACTGGCCGCTGCGGCGGCGATTGAGTCGGCCATTGCCCGCCAGGGATCGGCGCGGGTGATCCTCGCCAGTGCTCCCTCTCAGAATGAATCACTGGAGGCGCTCACCAGTGCGGCGCTCGACTGGTCGCGCGTGACCCTCTTTCACATGGACGAGTATGTGGGACTGCCCGCGTCGCATTCTGCGAGCTTCCGGCACTACCAGGAGGAGCGGGTGCTCGGCCGCATCCGGCCTGCGGCGTTTCACGGCATCCTTGGCGAAGCTGCGGATGTGGAAGCGGAATGCCGCCGCTATGCCGGCCTGCTCGCGGAGAGCCCGATAGATGTGGTGTGCCTTGGCATCGGCGAGAACGGGCACATTGCGTTCAATGACCCGCCTGTCGCTGACTTTGCGGACCCGTATCTGATCAAGCCCGTCGATCTGGACGACGACTGCCGGCGGCAGCAGGTGAATGACGGGTGTTTCCCGGAATTCGCGTCCGTGCCGCGGCATGCGCTCACGCTCACCATTCCGGCACTGATGTCGGGGCGGGAACTGTTCTGCATGGTTCCAGGTCCGCGAAAAGCCGCCGCCGTGCGCGACACGTTGCGCGGTCCGGTTTCCACCGTCTGTCCCGCCAGCATCCTGCGCCGTCACGCCGCGGCGACGCTCTTCCTCGATCAGGATTCGGCGGCGCTGGCTGCCTTGGGATAGTCTTTCCGCTTACGGTCGCTTGCCGAAGACCCGATAAAAGTACGGGCCGGGGCCTTCGCTTGGAATATCAAATTCCATCGTCTCCGGGAGCGGGGTCCATGCCGACATATCGGGTGACTTCTCGACGCCGATCCGGAGCAGGAAGTGCCCGGTGGCGGGAATTCGCTCCAGCACCGGCTGGGTCAGCGAGAGCGCGTGAATGTCGCTGGCCGGGAAGACCCCTGCGAGCCGGAGTTGCGTGATTTTTGCGGCGGAGTTGACCAGTGGATCGAAGCCGCTGCCCGCGAGCATCACCTCAGCGGCGTTGGTCATGCCGTCATTGTCATTGTCAGCAGCGGGAGCGAGCGCAGTCGCCACGAGATTGATCTCGAAGGGGTTCTCGTTCGTGTCATTGCTGGTCAAACGCAGCACGGCATTCCTGGTGCTGGCAACGCTGGCAGTGAAGGTCACGGTGAAGGTCGTGCTGCCGCCGGCCACCACCGTCGCGGCGGGAGTGGATGCCACGAAGTCAGGCGCGAAGTTCCCCGGCGGAGTGATTCCCAACCCGGTCAGATTGTGGAGGCCGGTGTTGCGAATGGTGAACGTGAGAGCCTTGCTGGCCCCGACGAGCACGGCACCGAAATTTATCGAGGCCGTGCCCGAAACGAGGCTGGTGCCCGCGGGCTGTTCCACGACTATTTCAGGCTCGAAGAGGAACGGCTTTATATTCTCCACCACGCCGGAGGATCCGCTGTATTGGCCTCCGGTCGTGGAGGCCAGAGCGCGGATGCTTCCGATGGCTGGCAGGGTCAGCCCGGTCAATTCCCAGCCCCCATTCGTCCGCACACCGGGGCCGAGGAACGACCAAGGGTCGCCTTCCTCCGCAGAAATTTGGAAAATGACGCGCAGAGTCTCCGCCGAGGCACCGCCACGCTGCCACTGCACGCGGCTGACGGTCGGAATCGTCAGGCTGTCCGTGGCACTGTCGTTTTCCAGCCTCACCACTCGGTTGCGGGTTTGACCGCCAAAAGACGTGAAGTTGCCGCCAACCACTACTTTGCCGTCCGCCTGAAGAGTCACGGAATGGACCGTGCTGCCGGCGCTGGGAATGAACGTCGCGTCCGGCACACCGTCAGGGCCCAGTCGCGCGAGCCGGTTGCGCGCCGTCGTCCCCAGAGACTGGAAGTCGCCGCCGATGTAGATCTTACCGTCGGTCTGCACAGCGAGGCAGCGCACGGGGGCGTTGGGGGCGGGGTTGAAGGCCGTCTCCATGTCTCCGTCGGCATTCAATCGGGCGGCGAAGTTGCGCGCGACGGTTCCAACAAGATTGAATTCCCCGCCGACGACAATCTTGCCGTCCTTCTGGAGAGCGAGGCAGTTGACGTAGCTGTTCATTACAGGATCGAAATCCGCATCGAGGACTCCATCGGCACCCACCCGGGCGATGTAAGCGCGCGTGCCTCCGGCGAAAGTTCCAAACTGCCCGCCGGCGACGATTTTCCCGTCGGCCTGAATGGCGACGGTGCGGACGGTGCCATTGGCGCCAGGGTTGAAGGCGGCATCGAGGGTGCCATCGGGATTCAGCCTGGCGATGCGGCTGCGTCCGGTCCCGCCCACGGAAGTAAACGTGCCACCGATGAGCAACTTGCCATCCGCCTGGAGCGCCATGCAGTGAAGGTAGGGCGAACTCCCGCCGCTGATTCCAGGATTGAAGTTTTCATCCAGAGTCCCATCCTCGTTAAGCCGGGCCAGTCGCTGGCGGCTCTGACCTCCCACGGTGGAAAAATCGCCTCCGATGATGATGCCCCCGTCTGCCAGCACGGCCATGCAGGTCACGGAGCCGTTCACGACCGGTGCGAAATCCGGATCCGGCGTGCCGTCCGGGTTGAGCCGGGCGATGCGATCGCGGGGCTGACCGCCCATGCTGTTGAAGTCACCGGCGACGAGGATTTTCCCGCCGCCTTGCATCGCAGTGCTAAGCACCCGGGCACCTGCATTGGGATTGAAAGTCGCGTCCACGTCCCCCGGTAAGGCCATTGAACTGGAAGCGAATGCGGCCAGCACACCGGCGGCGGATAGTCGGACGAGAAGGGGGATCAGGTTCATGATGATGGAAGGGGGATCCTGAGAGTGGCCGGAGGATTTCAAAGAGTGCCATAAGCGGATATCCCCGCCGGGCGAAAGGAATCTTGCGTCTCCCTCCAGTCCGGCGAAACCTCGGGCTGATGCGGTTCATTTCCCACTGGCGGGGCAAATCATCATCTCTTAAGCGGGGCGCCCTCAGACTACCCGCGGTTTCCCGCTCCGCCTTCCCTTTGATCCATGATTAAACTCAACGTGTACCTCCGTGCCCTCGCGTGCCTGCTTTCTGCCCAGCCGCTTCTCGCCGTGCCTGTCGCTGTTAATGACACCTACACTACGGCGGAGGATACGGTGCTTTCCCCGAACGGGGCTCCGCTGCTGAGCGCGAATTTTAACACCAGCGCGGACGGCTTCACCTACGTTGACGATACATTTGGAACCAGCGCCGCAGGGAACGAGAGTGGCACCTATCAGGCGACGGGAGGATTCAACGGCACCGGTGGGCTGGAAGTGCGAGTCGGTGCCCGTCCGGGAAACAATAGCGGCGGCGGAAGGCAGTCTTCAGGTGGCTGGCGGCGGACGATCACACTCACATCCGGCGGGGTGGTTCAGGTCTCGGGGCGCTACCGAATTCGGACCGAGGGAGGGATGGAGGACAACGAGTTCGGCGATTTCATTTTGGACGTAAACGGCACCCGCTACGGTCCCGGCGGCACCGCACCCGCGCTCTATATCGGAAGGCTGGCGGGACCAAACGCAGAAAATTCGGCCAACGACCTCACTTCCGACAGCGGCTGGTTGCAGTTCACTCAAAACGTAACGCTCGCAGCCGGCACGCACACGCTAACGCTCGGAGTGTACAATAATAACTCGACCGTAACCCAGGAAATTGTCCTGTTTTATCTCGACGACGTCGTCGTCGCACCGCCTGCGGGTGCCGGGAGCGTGCTGCTGAACGACACGGGCGGTGTCGCCCCGGTGACGGCAACCAAGCTGTCCGACCCGGATGAGGGACTTGTTACCTTCCAGTCGAACGGCAATTTCACCTACACGCCGACTGCGAACTTCACCGGCACCGACTCCTTCACCTACCGCGCCACCGACAGTTCCGGGAACAGCAACACCGCCACCGTCACTTTGAACGTCACGGCGGTGAACGATGCCCCGTCAGGAACCACCGACACCTACACCACGGCGGAGGACACCCCGCTGACAGTCGCGGCTCCGGGAGTGCTCGCCAACGACACCGACGTGGACAATGCCCTGGGCACGCTCACCGCCACCGGCGGCACGCCGCCGGCCAACGGCACCCTCACGGGCAACGGAAACGGCGGCTTTGTTTACACGCCGCGGCTGAATTTTTCCGGTGCAGACAGCTTCACCTACATCGTCTCCGACGGCACCGCGCAGTCGGCACCGGTCACTGTGAATATAACCGTCACGTCCGTGCCGGATGCACCGCAGACAGTAGCGGACGCCTACCTCGCCCCGACCGGCTCGACACTCATCGTCAGCCAGGCCACACAGCCAGCCGGCAATCCGTTCACCCTGGTGGATGCGGCACCGGAGACAGCAAACGGCGGCACCGCGCAGCCCGGCGACAGCTGGAAGTATCTCGACAACGGTACGGATCAGGGCACCGCGTGGCATGACCTGCTCTTCAATGATGCTGCATGGAAAACCGGTCGTGGTGAACTCGGCTACGGTGATGCCGCGACCGAGAACCGGCCGGAATTCACAGTCATCGAGGACAATCCGACGCCGGGCTACACCGGCTCATCCACAGACCGCTACATCACCTACTACTTCCGCAATGTCTTCACGCTGGAGGATTCCCGAAAGCTCTCCGGCCTCCAACTTAGACTGCTGCGGGACGACGGCGCAGTCGTCTGGCTCAACGGCGTTCAGATCTACGCCGACAGCGGACTCAACGGGGCGACTTACCTGACGAGGAATCCGACGACTATAGGCAACGAGTCCACTCACGAGGTCATCCCGTTGCCTAATGCTGCGGCTCAACTTGTGGACGGGGACAATATCGTGGCGGTGGAGGTTCATCAACAGTTGCCCGACAGTTCAGATCTGAGCTTCGATCTCGGGATGACCGCCACGGAGCGACCCTACGCGGGAGTGCTCGCCAATGACTTCGAGCCTGAGGGTCAGCCCATGACCGCGTCGCTCATCTCCTCGCCCGTGCACGGAGTGCTGGTGTTCAACGCGAACGGGACCTTCTCCTACACGCCGGCCGCGGGCTATCAGGGGCCGGACAGTTTTGTCTATCGCGCCACCGACGGCACGCTGAATTCTCCAGATACGACAGTAAACCTCACCGTTGGCTCCGCCGTGAACCAGGCACCGTTCGCTTCGCCGGACACTTTCACCACCAACGAAGACATCCCGCTCAACGTGAGCGCTGCGCTCGGCGTCCTCTCGAACGACACCGATCCCGAAGCCACTCCGATGACGGCATTACTCGTCAGTGCGCCGGCCACAGGAACGTTTTCCCTCGCGGCGAATGGCTCCTTCCTCTTCACACCTCCCGCGAACTGGAGTGGCAGCACCACCTTTACCTACCGCGCCTCGGACGGGCTGAGGCAGTCAGCAGTCACCCTCGTGACGCTCAATGTCACCTCCGTGCCGGACGTTCCCACCGCGGTCGCCGACACCTACCGCACCACCATCGGCACAGCTCTTGTCGTCACCGATACCGCGCCTGGCGGCACTTCACCAGTCACGCTGATCAATGCTGCTCCTGAGACCGTCGGCGGCGTCGCCCTGCCCGGTGATATCTGGAAGTATCTCGACAACGGCACCGACCCGGGAACCGCATGGAGCGGACTCAGCTTCGACGACTCGGCATGGAAAGAAGGCGCGGGCGAACTCGGCTATGGCGACGTTTCGGAGAACCGTCCGGAGGTCACCGTCATCGAGGACGATGCCACGCCCGGCTACGGTGGCTCCAGCAGCCGCTATGCTACGAGCTACTTCCGCAAGTCCTTCGCCGTGGCAGATCGCAATCGCGTCACCGACCTCGCCATTTCGCTCCTCCGCGACGACGGCGCGGCTGTCTATCTGAATGGCAACCTCATCCATATTGACACCAACCTCTCAGGCGCGAATCCGCTCACCTATCTGACCTACGCCAGTGGCACCAACAACGAGGTGACGCACGACTCTTTTCCACTCCCCAACGCCGCACCGTTTCTTCAGGACGGCGTGAATGTGCTCGCAGTGGAAGTTCACCAGAACACGCCGACCAGTTCCGACGTCAGCTTCGATCTCGGCCTGACAGGCGTGGAGGCCAGCTATGCCGGCGTGCTCTACAATGACAGCGACGCCGAAGCCAACACCTTCACCGCGTCCGTCCTCGCACAGCCAACCCACGGCACACTCTCGCTCGCTGCGAACGGCACCTTTACCTACACACCCGCCGCAGGATTCAGCGGCACCGACACTTTCACCTACCGCGCCACTGATGCCTCCGGCCCCAGCGCGCCAGCCACCGTCTCGATCATCGTCAGCAGCGGACCGAATCAGAAACCGACCGCCGTCACAGACACCTACACTGTCGTCGAAGATGTGCTACACCAGCGCACGGCCGCCACCGGTGTGCTCGCCAATGATATTGATCCGGAAAACGACACCCTCACCGCCGTGCTCGTCGCGACCACGGCGCACGGCACGCTCGCGCTGAGTGGCAATGGCTCGTTCACCTATCTCTCTGCGGCAAACTACAACGGCCCGGACAGCTTCACCTACCGGGCGCGTGACAGCGGAAATCTCATCAGTTCCACGGTCACGGTGAATCTCACGGTCAGCCCGTCGAACGACACGCCCGCCGCCGCCGCCGACAGCTTTGGAACCGACCCGGGCGTCACACTCACGGTGCCGGTCGCTCAGAGCATCCTGAACAACGACACCGACATGGATGGCGACACGCTCACCGCGCAGGTCATCACTCCGCCAGCCTCCGGCAGCCTCTCGCTCTCCGCGAACGGTTCATTCAGCTACACACCCGTCGCCACCGGCACGTTCACTTTCACCTACGCAGCCAACGACGGCACCGTCGCCTCCACGCCAGCCACAGTGACCATCGTGGTGAACGGCATTCCCGTCGCGAACAACGACAGCTACACCATCGCCGAGGACAGCACGCTCGCTCCCGCCGCGCCCGGAGTCCGGGGCAACGACACCGACCCCGAAGGCTCGCCGCTCACCACCGCCGCCGCCACGCAGCCGCAGCGCGGCACGCTCAACCTTTCTGCCAGCGGTGCCTTCACCTACACACCGACCGCGAACTACACCGGCCCTGACAGCTTCACCTACACGGTCAATGATGGCAGCCGCACCTCTTCGCCGGCCACGGTTTCCATCACCGTTACTCCGGTGAATGATGCGCCCATGGCCGTCGCGGACTCCTATTCCGTGCTCAAAGACAGCCCGCTCACCACCAATGCAGCCGGCGGCATTCTGCAAAACGACAGCGATGTAGAAGGCACTCCTCTCTCAGCCTCGCTCGTCACCACCACTGCGTCCGGCATTCTCGCCCTGCAGGCAGACGGCTCCTTCACCTACACCCCTGCCGCCGGCTTCACCGGCAGCGATTCCTTTACCTACCGCGTCAGCGACGGCCTGCTCCAGTCCGCCACCACCACGGTCTTCCTCACCGTCAGCGCCGTTTCCGACACCGTAGCCATCAGCGAAATCATGTTCAGTCCGCCGAACGCGGCCATGACTCAGGAATATCTGGAGCTGCATAATTACGGAACACTTATCGCAGACCTCAGCGGCTGGAAATTCACCGCCGGCATCAGCTTCACCATTCCCGGCGGCACCATCCTTCAGCCCGGCGCCCGGCTTGTCATCACAGCAAACACCGCGGCATTCGACGCGCGCTGGCCCGGTATCACCAACCGCCTCCCAGCCGGATGGGGCCCACTCAGCAGCCTCGGCACTACCGAGACCGTCCGGCTCCAGCGCCCCGACCCCACGGTGCCAGGAAATTTCATCGAAGTGGATCAGGTGGATTACAGCGATGAAGGCGAATGGGCCGTCCGCCAGGCGGAAACGGTGGGCGGCAATACCGGCTGGAGATGGAATAACCCTGCCGATGGCCTCGGCGGCTCCCTCCAGCTCCGCAATCCTTTGGTCACAAACCACTACGGCCAGAACTGGCAGGCCGCCACGCCCACCCCTGGCGCGGCCAATACCGCTGTCGCCAGCGATGACATCGCGCCCATCATTCTCGATGTGAAGCACAGTCCGGCGTTCCCCGCCGCCACTCAGCAAGTCCACATCACCTGCGACCTCATTGATGAGCTGCTGACCAGTCTCTCCGCCACGGCCTATTGGCGGCTCGCGATAGCAAATCCCGGAGCCTTCACCGCTGTCCCGATGCTGGATGACGGACTGCATAACGACAACGCCCCCGGTGACGGCAAATGGGGCGCAACCCTGCCCGCTCAGGCCGCGGGAAGCATTATCGAGTTCTATGTCGAAGCTTCAGACGGCGATTTCATCCGCACGTGGCCCGCTCGTGCGCTCAATGCTGCCGGCACTGCGCTCCTCCCGCAGGCTTCTTCAGCCAACTGTTTCTACATGGTGGATTCGGAAGTCTGGACCGGCAGCCAGCCGATCTACCGCCTCATCATGTCGCAACCGGAAGGCGATGCCTTCGTCGCCGCCAGCTACGACAAGGCTGAAAGCAGTGACACCGACAAGAACACCACCGTCATCTTCGCCCAGGGTGCCGACACCTCCATCCGCTACCAGGCCGGCGTGCGCTACCGGGGTGCAGGCAGCCGCAGCAGCTACCGTCCGCACAACTGGAAGCTCAATCTCCCGCACGACAATCCGTGGAGCGGCTGGACAAATCTGAATCTGAATTCGCTTTCTGCTCACACTCTCGTACTCGGCAGCCGACTCATGCAGTGCGCTGCCCTGCCGTGCGAACTCGGAACCCCCGCCGCTGTCCGCATGAACGGCAGCAACCGCATGGTCACCGGCAACCCCAGCAGCATTGCCGTTTATGGCCTCTACTCGCACCAGACCCCCATGGGCAGCGAGTGGGCCAAACAAGCATTCCCCACGGACTCCGGCGGCAACATTTACAAGAAAGGCCGCGGCTCCAACATGGGCTGGTCGCTGCATGAGTCCTCGCCGGGAGTTCCAAACATCGGCGGCTACCAAAGTGCCGCGTGGTTCAAGGAAACCAACGTCGCCCAGAACGACTGGACGGACCTCAACGACTTCATCCGGACCATTCGTCAAGCCACCAGCAACACGACCACTCCACCGTCCTTCGACTACGCCCTCGGCTCCACCGTTGCCGACCTCGAACAGTGGGCCCGCTGGTGGGCCTTCTGTGTCATCGTCAATCACCGCGAGACCAACCTGAGCTGCGGCGTGGACGACGACTACTCCATCTACATCCGCAAGGAAGACAGAAAGGTCATGCTGCTCCAGCACGACTTCGACACCATCCTTGGCGCCGGCGACACCAGCACCTCCGCCACCGCGACCATTTGGCAGAGCTACGATACCAGCTTCCTCGCAGAGAAGAGCTGGGCCTCCGCCGGCCTCGACATCCCGCAGGCACTTTTCTACAACAACAAATTCTGCCGCCGCTTCAAATTCCACCTGCGCGAGATGCTTGGCACCGTTTTCGCTCAGCCGAACTTCGACGCCGCCGTGGACAGCACGCTGGGTGCCAGCTCCTGGGTGCCGCAGGGCGAACGCGACCGCATCAAGACGTTCATGAGTACCCGGCGCGCCCACATCACCGGGCTCCTGCCCACCGCGTTCTCCGCCGCTACCAGCCTGCCTCTCACGAGCAGCCTGCCGACGACTTCCTCGGCGAACGACACCGGCCTCTCCGGTGCCATGGACGGCGCAACGACCGACCGCATCCTCATCAACGGCGTTTCCGCGCTCCTCAACAATCACGACAACACCTGGACCGCCACCGGCATCGCCGCCGGCCTCACTCCCGGCGTGAACAGTGTGCTCGTTCAGGCGCTCGATGAGCCCGGCAACGTCCTCGCCAGCCAGACGCTCACTATTCTCTACAACGACGGCGCGACCGCAGCCAAATCCGGCACCCTCGCCGCCAGCGAAAACTGGAACGCTGCGGGCGGCCCTTATGCGATCACCGCCCCGCTGACGGTCCCGTCCGGCGTCACCCTGACCATCGCGCCCGGCACGTCCGTTTACC
>JANOZA010000272.1:0-8215 GCA_031429155.1 Verrucomicrobiota bacterium
GTTGCTTTCCGTAGGAGATGCAAAGATATGCAATACCGATCAACCCGACTAAGAGGCACCAGCCCTGCCATGTAAGGAAGCCGCCTTTGGGGTGCGTGCAGTTCTTCTTCACCGGATTCAGAACAGTTCCATTTCAACTTGCCGCGACACCGGGCCGTTCACTTCTTCGGCGCTCGCGATCTTTTTGGTGCGCGGCTTCTTCACGGCGGTGACGGTGTTCTCTGCGACCGGCGCAGCGGGGGCGGCAGGTGCGGCAGGTGCGGCAGGTGCGGCATCAGGCTTCTGGCTGGGCGCTTCGAGTTTGGCGAGGATTTGTTTGGCGCGCTCGATGATCGGCTGAGGCAGACCGGCGAGTCTCGCGACCTGGATGCCGTAGCTTTTATCTGCGGCTCCGGGGATGATTTTGCGGAGGAAGATGATGCGGTCGTTCCATTCGCGGACGGCGACGTTGGCATTCCTGACGGCGGGGCGCTTGTCGCTGAGGGCGGTGAGTTCGTGATAGTGGGTGGCGAAAATTGTGCGGCACTTTACTTCATCATGAAGGTGCTCGGCGACACTCCAGGCGATGGCGAGGCCGTCGAAGGTCGCGGTGCCGCGGCCGATTTCGTCGAGAATGACGAGGCTGCGGTCGGTGGCGTTATTGAGGATGGCTGCGGTCTCGTTCATCTCGACCATGAAGGTGGACTGGCCGCGGGAGAGGTCGTCGCTGGCGCCGACGCGGGTGAAGATGCGGTCCACGAGTCCGATCTCGGCCTGCGCGGCGGGAATGAAGCTGCCGGTCTGCGCCATGAGCGTGAGCAGGGCCACCTGCCGGATGTAAGTGCTTTTGCCGGCCATGTTGGGGCCGGTGAGGATGATGAGGCGGTTCTCCTGCGGCTCCAGCAGCACGTCGTTGGGGACGAATTTCTCTTCTGTCAGGTTTTGATCCAGCACGGGATGCCGTCCGTCTTTGATGTAGAGCGAAAGCGAATCGTTGAGCAGCGGCCGGCAGTAGTTGAAGAGGCGCGCGGTTTCTGTCAGGCCGCAGAGCACATCCACGACGGCGAGGGCATCGGCGGTGTCCTGGATGGCGTCCATGTGCTGAAGCACGCGGGTGCGCAGGTTTTGGAATTCCTCGAACTCGATGCGCTTCGTCCGCTCGTCCGCGCCGAGGATTTTGTCCTCCATCTGCTTGAGTTCCGGCGTGATGTAGCGCTCGCCGTTGGCGGTCGTTTGCTTGCGCGTGTAGTCCATCGGAACCTTTGCGAGGTTCGATTTCGTGATCTCGATGAAGTAGCCGAAGACAGCATTGAACTTCACCTTCAAACTGCTGATCCCGGTGCGCTCAATCTCGCGGGTTTGCAGGTCAGCGATCCACTGTTTGCCGTCGGTGGAGCCGCGACGGATTTCGTCCAGTTCTGTCAGCCAGCCATCGCGGAAGATGCCGCCGTCCTTTGTCGTGCCGGGTGGTTCGTCCACGATGGCGCGGGCGATGAGGTCCGTGACTTCCGAGAAATCGCGCAGCCGCGGCGCGAGTTCCTCCACCAGCGAAAGGCCGCCGCCGAGGGCTTCGAGATGAGCGCGCACGTCGGGCATTTGTTTGAGCGATTGCCCGAGCACCTGCATGTCGCGAGCATTGCCGGCCTGATTCAGCCGGCTCAGGGTGCGCTCGATGTCGCGGATTTCCTTCAGCGTCTCGCGGCACTTCGTCAGGATAAACGGCTGGGCGATGAGCGCTTCGATTACATCCTGCCGCGCGCGGAGCGGATCCAATTCGCGGAGCGGATGGAGAATCCAGTCGCGCAGCCGGCGCGCGCCCATGGGAGTGTTCGTGCGGTCCAGCGCATAGAGCAGCGTGTTCTCCGCTCCGCTGCGGTGACTGACAAGATCAAGATTCGCCCGGCTCGCGGCATCAATGATGACGCACTTGTCATTCCCCGCCGCCTGGATGCGGCGGATGTGCGTCACATTGCGCCGCAGCACGTCGCGGATGTAGTAGAGGATCGCGCCCGCCGCACTGGCCGCCGCCTTCATGCCCGCGCAGCCGAAGCCATCCAGCGACTGCACCTTGAAATGCTCCAGCAGCAAGTGGTGCGCCTGATCGTAGAGGAACGGCCACGGCTCCAGGGCTGTCGCGCCTTTGAGCGCCCCGAACTCGCCCGTTTGATCATCCGGATGCAGCAACTCCGCCGGCTGGAGCCTGCCAACTTCATCCATCAGCTCCGAAATGTCCGCGAACTCCGCGACGCGAAACTCCCCCGTCGTGTGATCCACGAATGCGAGTCCCAGCAGCTTAGCGCTGCTGCGGAAAACGGCCGCGAGGTAGTTGTTCCGCCGGCTTTCCAGCATGTTCAGGTCAATGATCGTGCCTGCGCTGATCACCTGCGTGATTTCCCGGTCCACCAGCTTGCCGGGGATCGGCTCCGACGTCTGCTCGGCAATAGCCACCCGCTTCCCGTTCTTGATCAGCTTTGCGATGTATCCCGGTGCCGAGTGATAGGGAACGCCGCACATCGGCATGTCGTTTCGCTTCGTCAGCGCTACATTCAGGATGCCCGCCGCGGCCATGGCATCTTCGAAAAACATCTCGTAAAAATCCCCGAGCCGAAAGAACAGGAGCACATCCGCCGGCAGCGACCGCCGCAGGGCGTGGTACTGCTTCATCATGGGGGTCTGGGCGTCAGCGGACATAGGAAAGCCCGGAGACAAGCAGCCGCGAAGCCGGAAAGCAACCTGGCAGCGGGATTTTTGAGGAGCAGGCTCACCGCAAAACAGTCGAGATGGGGGAGCCGTGCGGGTGCGTCTATGGAAAGCAATCCGCATATCCCCCGCGGCTATTGAGAAGGGCAGCTTTCGCGTCGTTGCACAGCGATGGGACTCCACCTAGTCTCCGCGCCCATGAAGTCGGCCTCCTCAGCTCAACAAGTCGTCAACGCCTGCCCGGCCTGCGGGGTGCTGGCGGATGTTACGGCGCACGAACCTTTCACGAAGGTCACCTGCCCGTCGTGCGGCGCCCACTTTCGCTCCCGCGACAAGTTCGACCATTTCGTGCTTCTTGAGCAGATTGGCGTTGGCGGCATGAGCCGCGTTTTTCGTGCTCGCGACACTTCGTTGGAGCGCGACGTGGCGCTGAAAATCCTCAACCGTGCCTGCAGCCAGGACAGCACCCGGGCGCGGCAGTTTGAGAAAGAGGCGGAGATCACTGCGCAGATGTCGCACCCGAATGTGGTGCGTGTGTTCACCGCCGGCCGGGACCAGGGCCACTTTTACATTGCCATGGAACTCGTTTCCAAAGGCAGCCTGGAGGCTGTCCTGCGTCACCGGAAGCGGCTAAAGGAAGCCGAAGTGCTTGAGATGGCAGTGCAGGCCGTGCAGGGGCTGCGCGCCGCTAATGACGCCGGCCTCATTCACCGCGACATCAAGCCAGGTAACATTCTATTCGCAGAAGACGGCACTCCCAAGATCGTGGACTTCGGTCTCGCGATTTTTGCGCGCGATTCCGACGGCAGCGGCGAAATCTGGGCCACGCCCTACTACGTGCCAATGGAGACGCTGAACCACGAGCCGGAAGATTTCCGCAGCGACATCTACAGCCTCGGAGCGACGCTCTACCATGTGCTCATGGGCCGTCCGCATTGCGACCGTGACTCCGCTTCTCTCAAGGAACTGCGTGAGATCAAGTCGCGGCCTATCCATGTTAAGCCCTCGGTTACGAAGCTTTCGGAGGAAACCTGTTCCATTCTGGAGCGCGCCATGGCGGTCAAACGTGAGGGACGTTACCGCAACTACGACGAATTTCTGGATCACCTCAAATACGCCCAGCGCCGGCTCCGCCGCGGCGGCAAAGGAAAGCCCTGGCCCGGTCGTCGCCGCCGCAGTCTCAGCCCGTGGCAGTGGGCGGGAGCAGCCGCGGCGGTTGTCGTCGCGGGACTCTGTCTTGTCTTTGCGCTGAAGAAAGAACCGCCGCCGGCCATCAAGAAAGGCGGTGGTTCTCTGATCACCGATGCGGATCCCACCGCAGGCTCAGACAGTTCGACGTCCGCGCGATTCATTGACGCGCGCACCGCGATGCTTGAAGCGAACTTTGGCAAGGCGCGTGAGATCTTTGAGGGCCTTGGCGATGCTGACGGCACGCGCCAGCCGACGCGCCACTGGGCTCGCTTCAACGCGGGACTTTGCGCGCTCTTCATGGGCGATACCGTTGGTGCGCGTTCCAGTTACCGGGCCATCACTCGCGAGGGCCTCTACTCCGCAGGAGCGGACGACGCCGACCTCGCGCATTTCTTCGTGAATAATGCGGAGTGGCTTGCCACCGACGGGACGGTCCAGAATGCCAGGAAAGAGGACTGCCCTGCGGACTCTGTGCGCGCCATTGGACTGCTCGCCGCCGGGCTAAAGAACTGGCACGCCGGTGACGCCGCTGCCGCTGCGGATTTTCTGAGCGCCTTCAACGCCAGCGTCCCGCCCCGCTCCGCCGCCTGGGTGGAAAGTTGCAAAGCGCTCATCAAAGTCCACCTTGCCGAGGCCACGCTCATTGCAGCGATACCTGCCGCAGATGTCGGAAAGCTCTCCCCTGAAGAAGCCGCCAAGGCGATCGCCGCCGCACGCGATACGCTATCTAAACTCACCCTTCCCGGCGCAGCCAAAGAGAAAGCCGTCGCCTCAGTAGAGGCTTTCGCCGCCGCTATGGCCAAACTGAAAGACTCAAACATGGCCACATCCGGTGGCGACCACACTCAGCGCGCGAATTCGGAACTCAAACTCATCCACGAAACGAACGCCGCCGCCGCCGCCCTCGGCGAGGGCTACCGTTTCACTGAAGCCGCCGCCAGGCTGAAGGCGCTCAATCTCACCACAAAGGAAGCCGGCACGGTCCGCGCCGCCCACGACGACACCTGGCAGAAGGCCAGCCAGTTTCTGGAGCAACTCATGCGGGACCTTGCCGCCCGGACGGTGGAGGGTGCGATCCTGCGGGAGAGCGACGGCACCGTGTTGCGCGCCGCCATCTCCGCCAGCGGCACCATGCTTTCCGCCCGGCCTGCGCAGGGCGCAGAAATCAAGTTTCCCGTCAGCAAGGCCCCTCCCTCGCTGCTCGTCGAACTCGCCTTCGATATTCGGGCGCGCGTCACCGACTCTGATGACTTCTACCGTCGAAGCGAACTCATCTACGCATTCGCTCTCCGCACAGGGCTTCATGGAACGGCGGATGCAGCCGCCGAAGCACTCGCCGCCGAGCAGGCGCGATTCCGGGATCAGTTGTCCACGTTGAAGACCGTGGAGGTAGTGGACGCCTCAAAATAGGCCGGCGGCGCTCAGTAGGGCAGGGGCCGCACGTAGATGTTCTTGAACCAGAGGTTATTCCCGTGGTTCTGCAGTTCGATCTGCTCCGCGCGTGGAATCGGCTGGCCCTGCTCCCAGAGGTTTTCGAGGATGGAGTTGTTCACCACGGTCTGGCCGTTTAGATAAATCGTGGTGCGGTCGCCAATCATGCGAATGTGGAAGGTGTTCCATTCACCGATGGGCTTGTCGGCCTTCACCAGCGGATCCTTCCCTTCCTTGCCGGGGCCCTTGTTATTCCACAGTCCGCCGGAACCTTTCTGATTGCCGGCACCGAACTGGGCAGGGTTCGCCGGATCCCAAATCTGCACTTGGGGCAGGCCGCGGAGATAGATGCCGCTGTCGGCGTTCGCGGGGATTTTCCAGTCCACGTAAAAGTCGAAGTCGCCGTACTTTTCCGCAGTGCAGAGGCTGCGGCCTTTGCCGCTGAAGAGAAGTGCTCCGTCTTCGACCTTCCAGTGCGTTTTCATGTTCTCGTCCGCTTCCTTTTGCGCGGCGGCGAGTTCCTCCGCGCTCAGTTTCGCCCGGCCCGCGGGAAATTCTCCCTTACCGGCGGGCAGACCTTTCCAGTTCGTGAGATCCTTGCCATTGAAGAGGGCGGTGAAACCGGCCGGCGCCGTGTTGTCAGGATTGCCTTTAAGTTCCGGGGCTCCGGGGCTGAAGTTCTTGACCTTCAAATTCCGGTAAGCGACGCGGTCACCGTGACCGCAGAATGCGATAGTGCCCGTTTTGCGCTCCAGTCCGGGATGGGCCTCGTTGTGGATCGGTTTCTTGCCGGTGAGATACACGTCGGTGATGGTCTCGCCGTTGAGGATGACCTTCACGTGGTCCCCAATGCAGAGAATTTGTTGGTGGTTCCATTCGCCCACTGGCTTGAGGCGATTCACTTTCGCCTGCTCGGATGGCTGCACGCCATACACGGAGCCGTGAAACTGCCATTCCTGGAGGCCTTTGTATTTCTCGTGCCGGTCGTCGAGCACCTGGATTTCCATGCCGACATACGCTGCGTCTCCGCTGCCCGGATAGCGCAGGCCGATACCGTTGTTCGCCCCGGCTCCGAGTTGAAATTCAAAGTCGAGCACGAAATCGGCATACTCCTTCTCCGTCTGGAGAAAGCTGCCCTTCGGTGTGCAGACAATGGCCCCGCCCTCCACCGCGTAACCCTCGCCCTTCCAGCCGGCGAGAGTTTTGCCGTCAAAGATAGGCGTCCAGTCACTCCCGCCCTCCAGCATTTTCAGCGTGGGAGCTGCCGGCGGCAAGCCTTCGGCGGTGGAAAGAGTGGCAGTGGCGCAAAGCGCGGCGGCGGCTGTAAGGAGGAGTGATTTCATAATGGGAATGGCAAATGAGGCGCGAGGATAGCGACCCGTTTCGGGATGGCAACATTTCAGCGGCTACGTATTTCAATACTTTTGCGGGATATGGCACGCAGCCCGGGCCAGGATACGAATAGCCTTATGATCTACCGTTTCCCTTTCCGCGCCGCCGCACTCGCGCTCCTGTTGTCGCCCATGAATGCCGCGACTGCTGCGCCCGAGATTATTTCTGGACGATCCCTCGTCGCCACGCGCGGCGGGATTGTCGCCGCGAGTCAGCCGCTCGCTGCGGCGGCGGCAGTGAGGATTCTTGATGCGGGCGGCACGGCGGCGGATGCGGCCATCGCGGCGAATGCGGCGGTCGGCGTCATGGAGCCGACGGGGAACGGCATCGGCGGCGATCTCTTCGTGCTCTACTACGAGGCGAAGTCGGGAAAGACGTTCGGCCTCAATGCGAGCGGTTGGGCTCCGGCGGGCCTGACACCGGCATTCCTTGCGGAAAAAGGGATCAAGGCGATGCCTGACCGCGGCATTCATGCAGTGACGGTGCCCGGCGTGGTGGCGGGATGGGCGGCACTGAGCGAACGGTTTGGCGCAAAGCCGCTCAGCGAAGTGCTCCAGCCAGCGATCCGTTTCGCGCAGGAGGGATTTCCCGTCATGGAGGTGACGGCGCGGATGTGGCAGGGCTCGGAGGAATGGCTGCGCACCATTCCGGAGGCCGCAAAAACCTGGCTGCCAAACGGCCATGCGCCCGCTGCCGGCGCGGTCTTCAGCAACCCGTTGCTCGCCGCCTCCCTGCGGCGCATCGCAGATCGGGGGCGCGCGGGCTATTATGAAGGCGAAACTGCCGCCGCCATTCTCGCAGCCTCACAAGTGGCCGGCGGCACCATGACAGCAGCTGACCTGAGCGAGTTTCAGCCCGAGTGGGTCGAGCCCATCAGCATCGAGTATCGCGGGTGGCGTGTGAGCGAGATTCCGCCCAATACGCAGGGCATCGCGGCGCTCTCCATGCTTTCCATCATGGAAAACTATCCGTTGCGCGACTTCGGCCTGCATTCGCCGGACGCGCTGCATGTGGCCATCGAGGCCAAAAAGCTCGCCTACGCTGACATGCTCGCCTTTGTAGGGGACCCCCGCGCCGGTCGCGTGCCCGTGGAGGCGATGCTCGATAAAACGCACGCGGCGGAGCGTGCGAAACTCATCGTCATGGACAAGACGATGCCAAAAGCCGAGCCGTCCGTTTTTCCCGGACTGACCAGTTCAAAGGGCCACGACACGATTTATCTCTGCGCGGCGGACCGGGAGGGAAATGTGGCCTCGCTCATCCAGAGCAACTATATGGGTTTCGGCTCCGGCATTGTCCCGGCGGGTTGCGGCTTCATGCTCCATAACCGGGGAGCACTTTTCATTCTCGAGCCCGGAAAACCGAACACGCTCGCCCCGCGAAAGCGTCCGCTGCACACCATCATCCCTGGCATGATGGCAAAGGACGGCACGGTCATCGGCTTCGGCATCATGGGCGGATGGAATCAGGCGCAGGCGCACGCGCAGTTCGTGTCGAACATCGTGGACTTCGGCATGAACGT